>CALJUC010000073.1 GCA_937975585.1 uncultured Moraxella sp.
TACCTGATGAGGTTAAAATACATTTTGACGATAATGTCCCTGTACCTTTGCCAAATCCAATACAGGTTGTAGAGCTTGATAAGTTGGCGACGTCCGCTTGTTGATAGAGCATTTTGCTTGGCGTTGCGGCCTCTCGCATACAGCCAATGACACTATAATCATCACTTAGTACGCGATTGGCGATACTGGTTTTCTCAAAGCAGGATTTTGCGTCAACACTTGGTTCTGCGTAAGCTGGTAGCGCAGCGGTGGCACGAATAGCAAAGCGATAGCGCCGACTGGTGCGATTTTCCACTTCTTTACCCTCTACCATATGGCCAAACGCTTCGGTCGTTTGCTGGTCACTTAACGCGACACTCATCTGTGCCATTGATGTCTGCCTGGCACTGGTATAGTCATTCACTTCGTTATAATCACAATAACCATTTTGCAGATTGCTCCAGTGGCTACCATTGGGGGTTCTAACGCTGGCATTATTGGCTAGATAGGTTTTTTCGCGCGGGTTATAGCAGTAGATAAACTCATGCGCTTGGTTATCAGTGCTTAATAAAAAATGCCCAATGGCACCTGAAGCACTGGTGATATCTTTGTACAACTGTGAATTTGGATTGGCATTAACCATGGCCTCAAGTTTTTGGTTGCCACTATCGGCTGCCTGTAATAGCAATGTATTAATTTGGTCGCTGGTGGCCAGTTTTAAATCTGTGCTACTGCGCTGCATCGTCATAACACCTGCCAACATAACAATAACCAGCACCACCAATACCACTAGCAAAGCAGCACCTTGCTGGGCTGCTCGTGGGCTGCTCGACCTATAAGACACATGCGTAGATGACTTTTTGTTGTGATACATATGACTAACCCCCCGCAGTGGTTGCCGTATTGGGTAGACCGACATCAACACTCACCACCCGCGCGTTACGCAGTAAAGTTGTTGATTCGTAATTGGTACGGACTTGTTTGGGTTGACCAGATTTTAGGGTGTGCGTGGTGGCAAAGACGTCAAAAGATTGCTGTGTATTACTGCCTATCACCAAGTTATTACCACGTACGATAAGTCCAATCTTGACCGCGGTAATCGCTGGGCGCGGTGACAACGTCATATATTGCGCAGCGGTCACATATCGCATCTGTGGTGTTGCGCCGGTATCTTGGGTACCGAGCATGACCTTAAATTGGTCTACCCCTGATATAAATTCGCTAGTATGACTACCAAAGTTTAGCGCATTGGTACTAGGATAATCCTGTATTCCTGTATCAACAATGCGCCCGGCATCACAGGCCAATATTATGCCTTGGCTTGCCACTGAACTTGCCCGCAAAAAATAGCGCTCAATGGCTCGGTCATTAACCTCTACCCTCATACCCTCACAGTCGAACAATACTTCTCCTGTGGTATTGGTATATTGAATAGTGAGTTGATCGCTATTAATACCTTGTATATTTGACACACTGGTAAATCCTGTATCACCTGCTGCATGGGTAAAATAAGGCTTATAAGCAACATCATCCTCACCGATATTTGCAAGCGTTAATACGATACCGCCCATGGGTGTGCTATCAGTAATCTCTGTCACAGGGTTGCCCAAGTTGGCCAAACGCAGATGGCTTTCTAATTGCTGAATCCCAAAAATGCTCGCATACTGTAAATCACTCCCACTTTGTTGAATCGCTGAAGTTCGGACGTTTGCGATATACACCTGTAATACCGCTGCTGTAATCATAAGACCCAATACCAGCGAGATCATAAGCTCTATAAGAGTAAAACCTCGTGCTGTATTACGTATTGCATGAGGTGTTGTATTCACAGACACTGGGGTCATCAATACGCCTCCATGACAAAGCATTGAACACCTATATAGTATTCTGCATCTTCATCGGCACAGGGTTTATCTTTGGTGGTATCTGTTGCAATGGCATTATCCAAGAAGATAGGATCTGTATCGCCCCAACTGGCAATCAAACATTGACGATTTTGACCCACGCTTGAGGTAATATTGACCGTACCATCATCCGCTGTATCTTTGGTACGTATCGTGGGACAACTCGCCATACCTACTTTTAACTGATTGTCTGTGGCGTATTGTTTAACAGTCAAGGCATCGCGCACGGCTAACTGATTAATAGTACAGGCTTCAGGCGCGCCACCACTCACACAACTGTTCTTGGTTATGGCGGTACTGTCTGTGGACGCATTGGTTACCGTCGTACTAGTGCCATTGATTGCCGCTTTAAACGCCTCAATGCCTTGGGCGTTGGCACGCATCATTTCGGCCGCACCACGCAGCACGGTTAACGCTCGCGTTTTCACAATACTTTCATCGGTTGCTTTGACAGCGGTTAATTGCATGGCTGAAAAACCCAATACGGCCACACTCATTAACATCAAAGCGACCATGACTTCGACCAACCCAATGCCTCGTTGGACGCTACCACTCCCCATCAACATAATTCCATTTCCTATTTCATTATGATTTGGCGTGTTGTACCAATCTCATTTATTAATACTTCATTAAGTTAATAAACTTAAATCTATATTTTGAAACATAATTAACAATTAAGTATATTTCAGTAACACCCAGACAGCATCTACAACAGGATGAAAGGTAGAAATTTGTCTATTAAATACAAGGAAAAATTTGTTAGGAAATAAATGTAGCTACAAAATGATTAAGACTTAACATTAATCAAGTTTTAAACGTTACAACCATCGCAAAATAAATTGGCTTACTGATGTAATCGGACAAAGAAGAACTAGCAAGCCCGGTGCTAACTATAGCCATGTAGGACACTGCGTATATGCAGAATTGGCAAAGGATGAGCGGATGCGCGGTGATGAATCGCTGATGGAATCACGTCAATTAGAGACTGCAAGGTCGCACCCGTGGTCACGACATCATCAAAGATAATCAGATGTTTGCTTGGTGGTAGCGCGGCAATGCTAAACGCACCACGCATATTGTCTAGCCGCGCCTCACGCGTTAGTCCCTGTTGGTGGCGTCGTGCATCACGTTTGACACCCATAAATAGCGGAATTTGCCAATGAAAACTAAGATACTGGGCTAACCAATGCACTGGGTCAAACCCACGCTCAATCAAGCGTTCATGGCTCGTTGGCACGGTAATAATTAGGCTATTACCCCCATGACAGCCTGGCGGGCGCTCAAGTTGGCGCAGTGCATGCACCAACACCCCCAAGCGATGGAATTGACTGTGATTTTTGAACTCGCGCATACACTCAGCATACGGCAGTTGATAACTGGTACTCGCCATGCCTGTGAGCATTGTGACAAATGCGGTATGAGAAAGATCCAGTTGAAAGTTAGCGGCTTGCCACTGTGTGGCATGGTGACATTCATCACAAAGATAGGTTAATCGATTAAACCAGTGAGCATGACTGCCTTTGGCCATCTTGACTGATGTGTGTGCCATACAGGGATGGATTTGGCATAATTGACAGCGATGAAGAATGCGGTTTTGCCCAAAAAGCGCTAGCGCAAATGGCAAGCGCCACCAAGCAAGGGGTAGCGCGATTAATGTAGCATTTGTCAAGGTCATGCGACTGACCTTATAGGCCTCTAAAGTCGTTGAAAGTCAAACCAATACCGACATTGGTACTTTTGTGGTTATAGTCTTGGATGTTCTCACCATAACCATGAAATAGCTGAATGTAGGCTTTCATACCACCGGTAATCGGATGGGTATAATCGACCGAAATTGCGCCTTTTTCAGTGGCTGGATTATAACGCAATAAACCACCTACCGCGCGTTGCCCACCCATGTCATACAACCAACGCATATCGCCATAACCCATGTAATCACCGATATCGGGATTATCATTATTGTGTGTATTTTCTGTATCACCAATCGCCCAAAGTCGCGAAATGAGGCTTAGATTGCCCCATTCCATTCCTGCCATCACATAGGCACGGTTCCATGAACGCGACAACGGGTCATCTTGACCATTCGATTGGTGTACGATACCGGCACCCAACACACGCAAATCACCACCAAATGGCAAGGCTGCGGTAATTGGTTGGGTAATCATCACTTCTGGTTGGTAATCGGTACTACGAAATGGGCGTGAGTGACGGTTAAACACTTGCCAATATGATTGCTGGGTATAGCCAAACCAAACATCGGCATTGGTACCAAATACGTCTTCCATCAATTTACTTTTTAATGAAATTTGCATCTTGAAATCAAGGTTTTGCAATTCATCGTGCGAGTAAGTCAAATGTGAACGGGTTGGTGAATGAATGTCTCGGTTCGGGGTTGCGCTATACCAAACTGGCATCACGTAAGTTGCACGGTGTGGTCGTAACATAAACACGCCGCGAGGATCATTTTCATCCAAGTCATACAACATGCTTAACTGTGAATAGCGTTTGACATCGCCTTTGGTCACACCAACTTCACTTAAAATCGCTTTGTCGTTTTCATCCACATTATCTGGCAAGCCGGTTTCTGGCTTTTCGGCCAAAACGGCGACTGCTTTGCCCTCTTGGATACTGGTCGTTAATGTTTTGGCCAAATCCAGTGGTGCTTTACTAGCGCCGACATTCGCACTATTGCCTTTTGCGACTTTATCAAAACACGCTAACCGTGCTGAGTTGATATCCACTTGGGCACATTGTAAGACTTGGTCGGTGTTAATCACGACCATCGATGACGGGGCATTGGATTCCGTTGGGTAGTCAGATTTTGCGTCTGCGCCTTGCACCAATTCAGCATGCGCCAAGCCACTGATGGTTGCCATCAATGTCACGACTGGAAGGCTTAGTAAAGGACGACAAGCCATAGCGATTGCTCGGCTCGTTGGTTTGACAGTCAGTTGTTCACTTAAAGGCTGCTGTGGATTGCGGTTTTGGTAACGCCAGTCAGAATTTGTCATGATTCCACCTATGACTTCTACTCATTGATATGAAAAATCATCTTTTGAGAAAAGTCGCACAAATCATTGTTGAGAAAAATATCGTGACAAATTTTAACAGAATCTTATTGGAAATTCTTGTTTTATTAATAAAGATTTTTTGACCATTAAAGTTTGTGAATCCTACCTTCACTACCAATAGCGTTTACCTTGGTAGTCTAGCCAACCATCTTGGTGGCGCGCTGCTGGGTCTTTATGCGTCCAATGCACGACCCCGCCTTTATCGTTGTAAATATACTCACCATAAAAGCTGATAGGCTGCTTTGCTTTCACATCAGCAACACGGGGTGCAAGGTCAATATTATGCGCGATTAGCACCGTAATTTGTGGATAGTCATCTATCCGCACGAGTAAACGTTGATGACGACTGCCCTTATTATCATCGGGTAATACTTTAATGATTTGGCCACAGCCAAGGACTTGGGTTTTACCTGTGTTTTGCTGCTGATACTGTTCAAATAACACACGATTGTCACAGCGTGTTTTCTTCGAGTTACTGGGATTATCATTGGCTGCGACTGGGTTTTTAGATTCAGTCGAATTAGGAAAAATTGGCTGATTGGCATTTGCCACGGCTGTGGCTGAGGCTTTATCCAGTGCTTTATTAGCCGTTGAGGAAGTATTGGTATCGGTACCACAAGCGGCCAAACTTAGCACGAGCGTACAGAGCGCTAAGCGCGGTTGGATGGTGGTCATAAATCGCATGCAATACTCACTTGTTATCAATAAAAACTACTGGTTAAGCTTTAATTAAGTCGTGTTAATAGCGCTTCAAAATCTTCGCGCTTAACTTCACCATTTTGGCGTGCGGTCAGCTGACCATTTTGATAGTACAAAAACACGGGTGGGCCAAATACCTTTAACGCTTTGTAGACGGCTTTACTGTCTGCACTATCTTCGGTGACATCAAGTTTGACCACTTGCCAGTTGGTCAATTGGCTGGGTGGATTGGCAAATAACGTCTTGTCCATAATTCGACATTCGATACACCAATCTGCCGTGACGTCGACAAGCACATTTGGGTTGCTTGCGATAAGTGGCTGTAATTCTGCCAAACTTTTTACGGTAATCGTTCGGTTCGTATTTGTAGTCGTAGGCATGACGCTTTGGTTGGTAAGTTTCGCTAAAGGTTGCCAACTATCTTTACTACCTGATGCCACGCCAAGCAATAGGCACAACATCCAACCACCTAACAACAGCCCCAGTCCACGGCTGAACATCTGCCCGCGTCCTGACCACTGCCACGCCCACATGGCAATCACGGCAAACCATAATGCCCACACTAATAGCATCGTGCTAGACTGGTATACGCGCTCAAGCATCAATAAGGCGACTGCGAACAGTAATAACGCAAAGCCTTTTTTGACCCAATTCATCCACTCGCCAGCCTTCGGCATGATATTGCCTTGGGTTGCACCCAAAATCATCAGCGGTGTGGACAGCCCAAGGCCAAGCAAGAACAATGCCACAAAGCCCAACACCGGATTGCCCAATGCTGCAACACCGGCCACGGCACCGGCTAACGGCGCCGATACGCAAGGCGACACCACCAACGCAGAGAAAAATCCGGTAATAAAACTGCCACTGACACTACCCAATCGGTTTTCGCCGACTTGGGTTAGACGCTGCAAGCGAATCGTCCAACTTGCAGGCAAACGAATGGGCAACCAATCAAGCATATATAAGCCAAGCAGTGCAAACAATGCCGCAAACGACAGTAGCACCACGGGGTTTTGTAACCAGTTCATGATACCAAGTGACTGACCGAACACCGCCACGATAGCACCAATCAATCCATAACTGGTCGCCACACCCAGTCCATAGCTACCCGTCAGTAGAAAGCCTTTTTTGGCAGAGGCATGATGCTGACGCGCCACGATATTTGCCACAATCGGTAGCATCGGTAAGACACATGGCGTAAAGGCCAAGCCAAGCCCCGCCAAAAATAGCAACAACAACGCCAACGGTAAATGCTCGGTTAACCCAAATGGGTCGGTTTGGTCAGTCGTTGGTTCAAAGCTTAAGTCTATCGATTTGGCCGTATTCGCGACTGGTACTGTTATAGCGGCACTCGCAGCAGCAGAGGTATTCGCCACGCTACTACTAACGATTGATGTACTGCTAACGATGCTGCCAACGACACTCGCGGGTATTGTACTGGCTGTTGGCGTACCGGTTGCTGTATTGATAGCGGCTGTATTTGCCGTTGGACTCACCGTAGATGCGGCTACTTTTATTGGTGCTTGCGTAGTGGGTAGTGTCGGTTTGGTACTTGGACTATCCGGCTTAGCAGTAGGCATCGCCTTGCCACTGGCGGTAAGCTTATCAATGGTAAACGGTACTTTTTCTGGTGGATAACACAGTCCTGATTTTGCGCAGCCTTGCCATTTTAAGGTGGCAGGCTGATTGCTAATCGCCTTGTTACTGCTTAATGTTGCAGTCGCGGTAAATGACTGATCAAATACCGGCACGCGCCCAAACTCAGGGTCATCAACGTAAGTCGCAACTTGGTTAAATACAAACGGTGTCGCACTCACGCCGTCGGGCAAAGTCACCGCAAGTTTATCTTTATAAGCGTAATACCCCTCAGTGACACGCACATCAACGACAAGCTTATCGCCTTGCACCATGGGTACGACATTAAATGCCTGACTCACCGGTAAAGGCTTACTCGTTGCGGTGGCACTGCTACCCGATTTACCAAACACATCAGATAAACTTATGGCATGGCTGGCGGTGCTTGCCATACTTAGACCAAGCACCATGGATAACAAAACACCTAACCGCGCGTTTTTAGGCGCATGGTTTTTAGGATATCCAAAACGGTTACGGGCAGGGCGAAAAACACACGACAAGGGATATGGCATAACTTAACACAACTTTGATCAACAGAATCTTAGGCATACCACACGAATACGCTGTCACTTAATCTTACCTATTCGTAATAATACCAACTAGCTAGGACCGCTATAGTCCAATCAATTCATTTTAAGACAAGCAAAGCGAGCGCAGCTATAAAAATCACTGCCTCGCAAAATCGTACCGCAAGCCCTATCTTTTATAACAGCTTGACGCAGTATTACACTGAACTTAAAAGACTATAATTTGGCGAATATATCCGCGTTGTTACCCTCACCGCCTTCTTGGCCATCGGCACCGAGTGAGAATAAATCATAAGTGCGACCTTCACTACCGGGTTGGACATATTGTAATTCATTGTCCCAACCATCTTTAGGAAAACCACCTTTTAAATAACCACCCTCTGGGAAGTTCTTTGCACCTTGCGGTGGTGTCGTTAACGCATTTAACCCTTCTTGGGTCGTTGGATAACGGCCATTATCAACCTTAAACATATCAATCGCATTTGATGTCGTAGCAAGCGCGGTTTCTGTGGTCTTGACACGGGCTTTATCGCCTTGACCGACCACCTTTGGTACCACAAGACCTGCCATAATCGCTAAAATCACAATCACCACCATAACTTCAATCAAGGTAAAACCCTGTTGCTGCGACCGTGGCGCAACCTTAGTTGACATTGGGGTATCACAGCCGTGTGATGAATGCGGTTGTTTGTTCAGTGGTTGAGATTGTTGTAATAACATAAGATGTTCCAAATACGTATTTTTATTAGAAAGAACCAATGATGACCCAGTATGACTTAAACAACAGTATCGCCTAAACACTGGGTAAACACCATCAAAAAAATCACGTTATTCTAATCATTTGCGATGACAAATTCGAGTCAGTGAACCCGCTTATCGCCCGATACCAGTGAAATACAACCATCAAGCAAACTTTGGGTAAGATTAGGCGATGGTAGGATGAATAGTTAACCCGCTAGGTCATTCATATTAACAATCGGTAGCATCACCGCCATCACAATGGTCATCACTATCACGCCCATCAATACCAACATTAATGGCTCAAGCAGTGATAATAAGGTACTAATCATATTGGTGGCTTCGTTTTGCTGCATATCTGCCGCGCGCGTCAGCATATTGTCCAATTCGCCCGAATTTTCACCGCTTTTAATCATCTGTACCATCATCGGTGGAAAATAATTGGTACGCTCAAGTTGACTGGATAAGCTTGCGCCTTCCGTGACTTTTTCAGTGGCTTGTTCGATGCGCTGTTTGATATGCACATTGGTAGTCACAGCCCCGCCGATAGCCAAGGCTTCTACCAAGGGCACACCCGAACGTACCAAAATCGACAAGGTACTGGCAAACCGCGAGGCATTCAGGCTACGCGACAGTTTGCCAAATATCGGCATCCTTAGCACCAACCCATCAAAACTGGCACGACCGGCACTGGTTTTGATAAATTTTACTAGCATAATAAACGCGCCTAATATCAGCGCCAATATCAGCCACCACCACTGGGTTAATAGATTGGATGCACCCAGCACGACTTGGGTAATCCAGGGCAATGCTTGCTCAGACTGCTCAAACACCTTAACGATTTTTGGGACCACAAAGGTCATCAGACCCACGACCACGCTAATCGCCATTACCAATAAGATAATTGGATAAACCAACGCGCCTTGGATTTTCTTTTGCATGGCAAAGCGGTTTTCGGTGTAATCGGCTAACTGATTGAGAATCAAGTCCAAATATCCAGAACGCTCGCCCGCCGCAATTGTCGCGATATAGATTGCGGGGAAATTACCCGCTTCTTGTAGCGCGGTCGCTAGACTATAACCTTCTAACACCTTGCCGCGTACCGCCATCATCAAGGCTTTGACGTGCGGTTTTTCGCTTTGTTTGGCGACGGCCTGTAGGGCTTGTTCGATAGGAATAGCGGCAGCGAGTAGCACCGATAACTGACGGGTGACCAAGGCAAGATCATAAGCACTCAGGCCTTTTTGCCAGCCTCGGCGTTGCCCGACGGTTTGTCGCTGTACGGGCGTTACCTCTATCGGTAACAAAGACTTGTCGCGCAATTGCTGACGAATTTGGCGCGCCGAATCGGCTTCCAAAATACCTTGTTGCGACTTGCCTTGTGCATCCATCGCTTTATATTGATATGCGGGCATGGTGAATTACTCAACAGCACAATGCCATACCGGCACGCGGTCAGCAGTGGCTAACAATGGATGATAACCAATAGGGATTTTACCAAACTAGTCTTGCTAACGCTCAACAAGCACAACCACTAGACGGCTCAAATGCGGCTATTTTAAAGGCTTTAACGGCTGAAATAAAGCCGATATTTCATCATCGCTGTATTGCACATATTGGGCTAATTCATCGCGTAGATCTTGCTTATTAAAGCTATTGACTTCGGTAATCAGCATTTTTTCGATGCGCTTATCAATGGCGTATTCACTGATTTGTGCCGCGTAAATTGCCAGCTGATAGACTTGGGCTTTGAGCGTTTCATCGGTTTGCTGTAATAGACGCACCAACTCAGGCACATTGACACTTTGGTACGGGTAGTCTTTGGCAATACTTTCTTTTAGCGGTGTCACCCCATACCCAATACCCAAATGGGCAAAATAATAGCAGCAAAACAAATAACCCAATACATGGCCAATAAAGTAGCCTTTATCCACACTGTAACAAGCCACCCCAAAAAACTGCAAAATCGTCGAAGCCAGACTCTGCTCAACCCCTCGCGCCTCGCCAGCAATACGAAAGGGTGTGGTGGTTGGCAAATTTAGCAAGTTCTGTCCGAGGCTTACCAGTTGCCAGCCTACCGGTCGCTGTGCGGGCATGCGGCTTGTCACGGCAAGTAGCAGGTCATCCACCACGTGCAAATGATTGAACAGGACTTGTAATTGGTCTAGGCCTGCGGTATCGCGTGCATTGAGGTTGTAGGCAATTTTAAGTTTACGGGTTTCAACAAACTGGGATTGGCGTTGGGTAAGATAAAACAGGCTATCTGTGTCACCCCCCAATATAGCGCCCGTGTACGCACCGCTTTGGTAATCGGCATAAAAACGCTGTACTGCCTGCTCTTGACACCGAAATATCTGTGTACGTTGCTCAGTCAATTCAACGATAGGCATAGTCGTGTGCGCACTTTTTTGCACCGTGAGATTCACGGTCTTACCCGACGAGGTGACTTGCGCATTCGCAGTAGTAGGCGTATCCATAAGGCAGTATCAGCATCGCAATGGGTGAAAAACGGTTATAAATCAATTCGCACCCACTATAGCATAACTACCTATAACATAAAAGCCACTGACCTATGGGACAGTGGCTTCCATCATAAATAACCTCTTCGGCAGTGTTTTAACCATTTTTAAGAGAAGTTAGCGGATACATACCGACATTAATTACCACACTGCCCGCTCATCAATGTTTCCCCACGAAATTGCTGACGATACTTCCGTGGTGACATACCATATACACGCTTAAAGGCTTGGCTAAAGGTACTATCTGAGGCATAGCCAACCAATTCACTGATACGGTTAATACTGTTTTCTTGTAGGCGCAAATAACGCGCTGCCAATCGCAGACGATAATCCGTCAAATAGGTCAAGGGTGGCTCACCAACAATCTCACGAAAGTGTTCTGCAAAGCTACTGCGTGACATACCGGCCACTTCAGCCAATTTATGAATCGTCCAATTGGTGTCTGGGCTATCGTGCATCACCGCAAGCGCTTTGGATAGATAGGGGTCTTTAAGCGCCTTTAGCCAGTTTTCAGTCGCATCTGGCAAGTCTTCAATATAGGTACGCAAACACTCAATCAGCAAAATTCCTGCCAATCGATTAATCACTGTGGTTTTACCCAATCGATTTTTTGAGGACTCTAATGCCAAGAACTTGGTGCCGATATCCAGCATTACCATTTTTTGTTGTTGAGGGGTACTATGTTCAGGCAAGATGCTCGGCAGGGCCAACAATAAAGGACGCGTGATTTCACGGTCATAGTGGCACACAATCACCACCATCTCGGTCTCAGCTTGTTTCGTATTATCATCGGTACTTTCGCCGGTGATTATCACAGGTGCTGTACTTTCCGGTATCAGCAAGGGTAACAAATCAACGGGCTTTTCCCCCTTTGATTCCAAGGCACGTACCACGTGCGTGCGCCCACCGGGTACCATCACCAAATCACTGATGGACGCCTGACGTTGCACCTCAGCCACCGAAAGATGTAAGTCACCCGAAACAACCAAATAAAATACAATACAATCTTTTTTATCAAGCGTAAACGCCCACTTACCCCGACCCTTCACATAATGATATTGGGTCTGATATAAATGCACATCCTCTAGTAGCATGCTCAATGCATCCATACTTACTATCCCACCTGTTACTAATATAACCCAGAGTTTTGAGCGTAAAACATAAACCACCTAGCATGACTTATACAAGCCAAACTTCGATGATTGGACTTCACATAAAAACTTAAAGACGCTTGGTAAAACTTGGCGCAAGATTTGCAGAAAATAAGCAAAAAATAATACGCTAAAAATCGCTTACGTGATTTTTCATTTAACG
>CALJUC010000074.1 GCA_937975585.1 uncultured Moraxella sp.
TCTGGCTCATGGACGCTTGATTTATCAACCCGTACCCTAAAACGCGATGGTAACATCGTCACGTTAACCACGGGGGAGTTTAGTGTCCTGAAAGCCTTGGTGCAGCATCCGCGTGAGCCATTGACCCGTGATAAACTGATGAATTTGGCACGAGGACGTGAGTGGGGCGCGATGGAGCGTTCTATTGACGTGCAAGTATCGCGGTTACGCCGCTTGATTGAAGACAATCCCTCGCAAGCGCGTTATATCCAAACGGTATGGGGCGTGGGTTATGTGTTTGTACCCGATGGGGCAGAGAGTTAAATTTTTGGTGGTGGTTCAAAAAGTAGGCTAGCATTAAACAAACTTATTATTGATATAAAAGAACGCTAAATCAAAGGCTTTAAAGTGATTTTCCAGTTTTTTAGAAAAGTTACAACTTCGCCTAAACGCTCGCCTTACTCGGTGTCTGATGGTGCAATTATTACCTTCAATGCCAACGGTAAAAAACTTACCAATGGCTTGGATAAAGCCTTTAAAACCCGTAACAAAGCTATCCCATGTATCACTGGCGATTTTAGCACAAGTTACGCCAAGTTCTTGCAGTTTAGCTTTAAGCTTTTTGACGGTTTTAAGGTCTCGTTTTCCCCAGACATAGGCAACTATTTCACCTGTGGCTCGGTGGTAGGCATAGATTAACCATTGTTTGTTGGTCTTCTTGCCTACGAATGTCCAAAGCTCATCGACTTCAAGACAGTCGTATTGGCTTTGTTTTGGAGTTAGTCGGTAGTTGCACTTTTTTAAGGTTGCTAGGACTTTGCCTTTGCTGATTTTTTCAACGCAAGCGATATCTCTTATGCCACTGCCCCGTACCATAAGATAGCGTATTTTGCTATCTTTTTGGGAGTGACACCCTTGGTAGGTTAAGGCATGGTCGCCTATAAATTGACGCTGGCAGTCTTTGCATTTATAGTTTTGTTTGCCATAGCTTTTTAAGCCATTTTTCTTTATACTATCGCTTAGACAGGCTGGGCATTTGATGTGTAGTGTGATTTGCATTTCACTATTTTATCAAATTTCTCAGCCTGTTTTTTTCAGCCTACTTTTTGAACCACCACCAATGTCAAGACCGCGCAGGCATTGTGCAGGCTGTTTCTGAGTTTATTTATCGATATGGGGCAAATATTATTAGTTTGGATCAATACTCCACCAAAGCAGAGGGTGGACAGTATTTTATGCGCTTAGAATTTGCCATTAGTGACTTGGCAAAGATTATCGACAATTTGACAGTCAGCTTTGAACACACCGTTGCCAAAACCTACCAGATGCAGTGGCAGTTATTTGACAATAGCCAGCGCAAAAAAGTTGCGATTTTGGTGTCAAAATACGACCATGCCTTATTAGACTTATTGTGGCGTTGGCAGCAAGGACAGCTAGCGTGTGATATTGCCTGTGTGGTTAGTAACCACAATGACTTACGCCAAGCGGTAGAAAATTTTGGGGTGCCTTTTCACCAAGTCAGCGTCACTAAAGATAACAAAACCCAAGCAGAAGCCGATATCCAAGCTTTGGTGCAAGATTGTGATTTGCTGGTATTAGCCCGTTATATGCAGATCTTATCACCAGAATTTACAGAAGCTTGGCATATGAAAATTATCAACATTCATCACTCATTTTTGCCTGCGTTTGTGGGTGCCGATCCTTACCGCCAAGCCTACGAAAAAGGCGTCAAACTCATTGGT
>CALJUC010000075.1 GCA_937975585.1 uncultured Moraxella sp.
CTTGCTAACGCTATAAATCGGTAAAAAACAGTCTAAAATTAGGCTGTTTTTTTTACCAATAATTGAATTGTTAATTTTTGTAAATATTGGCAATGATTTTGCATACCATTGCCAGCTTGTCGATTGACCACGCGTCGTTGATGCCTCACTTAGGGGCAAAAAAGGTGGTGGTTTAAAGGATTTATTGCTTTAGCAAGCGTTTTTGATTTTGCCTAAGTGTTTGACCATGTGAGTGAGGTGTGTTAATGCAGCAGCCAGTTTTGCATTCAAGTTTAGATGTGTTGTTTTTATTGATTGGGTCGGTGATGATTCTAGCGATGCATGCAGGTTTTGCGTTTTTAGAATTAGGCACAGTCAGGGCAAAAAACCAAGTCAATGCGCTCGGTAAGATTTTGGGCGATTTTTGTATTTCCACCATTGCGTATTACTTTATTGGCTATCCACTTGCGTATGGTATCAATTTTTTTCATAGTACTGATGTTTTGTTGCTCGACAATGGCTATGAGCTGATGAAGTTTTTCTTCTTACTAACTTTTGCCGCAGCAATTCCCGCCATCGTATCGGGTGGGGTAGCAGAGCGCGCCAAAATATTGCCGCTTTTTTTGGCGACCTTTATCATCGTGTCTTTCTTTTATCCTGTGATGGAAGGGGTGGTATGGAATGGCAATTATGGGTTACAAGGTTTTTTTGCGTCGCTATTTGGCGTGCAATTTCATGATTTTGCAGGTTCTATCGTGGTGCATGCGTTTGGTGGTTGGATAGCCTTGGGCGCGGTATTATTGCTTGGTGTCAGACGTAACCGCTATAAACACGGCTATGCCAGTACCCATCCACCGTCATCCATTCCGTTTTTGGCATTGGGTTCATGGATTTTGATTGTCGGTTGGTTTGGCTTTAATGTCATGTCGGCACAAAAAATCGGCAGCATCTCAGGGCTAGTAGCCGTCAATTCGCTGATGGCGATGGTGGGCGGTACTTTGGTATCGATGATAGTGGGCAAAAACGACCCAGGCTTTATGCATAACGGTCCGTTGGCAGGTCTGGTCGCAGTGTGTGCAGGCTCGGATATCATGCACCCTTTAGGCGCCTTAGTGGTCGGTGGTATCGCGGGCGGGTTGTTTGTATGGTTGTTTACCTTTACCCAAAATCGTTTAAAAATTGATGACGTACTTGGCGTATGGCCGCTGCATGGGGTGTGCGGATTGTGGGGTGGAATTGCCGTGGGTATCTTTGGGCAACATTGGCTTGGTGGTCATGGTGGCGTAAGTTTTTGGGCGCAGCTACTTGGCAGTGTGATGGGCGTCCTTTTTGCGACAGCGACAGGATTTTTGGTGTATGGGATTATCAAGCAGTTCATGGGACTACGTTTAGGCGATGAAGAAGAGTTCAATGGCGCGGATTTGTCGATTCATAAAATCTCCTCTACCTTTGATCGCGATATGTTTTAGTGATTTGAGTTTTAGCTATTTAGGTTTTAGCTATTTAGGTTTTAGCTATTTAGGTTTTAGCTATTGAGGTTTGAGTTATTTGGTTGAAAAAAAGGCAATCGTGAACGTGATTGCCCTTTTTTATTGTTTAATGATTCGTATGCGGCTAATGCGGCTTGGGTTCATCGGCCAATTTTTCAAATCGCTCTTTTTCTTTTTGTAGTTCATTTTTTGCGGTAGTCATATCGCTATCAAATAAGCTTTCGAGTTCTTGAATCGCCGATTGTGCTGAGG
>CALJUC010000076.1 GCA_937975585.1 uncultured Moraxella sp.
CTGCCAACCAGTTTGGTCGTCCTTTCCCGATGTTTATGACATCGGCAGGCACGGTTAAACCGGCTCGCGTGGTGATTTTGGGGGTTGGTGTTGCCGGTCTACAGGCGATTGCAACGGCGCGTCGTTTGGGTGCGGTGGTAGAAGCCAGTGACTTACGTCCCACCGTGCGTGATCAAGTGGAATCCGTCGGTGGTAAATGGCTTGATGTCCCAATGAGCGAAGAAGAAAAAGCCAAAGCCAAAGACACAGGCGGCTATGCTTGGACACCGTCTGAGCAGTATATCAAAGACCAAGCCGCAGTTGTGGACAAAGCGGTATCTCAAGCGGATATCGTTATCACCACCGCACAAGTACCAGGACGTAACGCACCGCGTCTAATCCACCAAGCCACCATCAATAAGATGAAGTCAGGTTCGGTGATTTTGGATATGGCGGTAGAAACCGGTGGTAACGTTGAAGGTTCGGTAGTTGGACAAAATGTCATCACTGACAATGGCGTGACCATCATGGGTGTACCCAATATCCCATCGACCTTGGCCGCACAGTCATCAGCCTTGTACGCCAACAACCTATACAATTTCTTCGTAACCTTGGTTGACGATAATAAGCAATTTGCGTTAGACCCGAACGAGGAAATCCAAAAAGCCTTGCTTGTCACCCACCAAGGACAAGTGTTGTTAGCCACGCGCTAACAAGCCATTAACAGCGTTGACGCTTATATTTTAGGAGTATTTTATGTTAATGACCGTGTTAGCTGCGGCGGCCGCATCCGCCACGCCATTCGTTGCGATTTTTAGTATTTTTATTTTGGCAATTTTCGTGGGTTACTATGTGGTATGGGGTGTGACACCCGCGTTGCACACACCTTTGATGGCGGTAACCAATGCGTTGTCATCGATTGTGATTGTCGGTGCGATGCTACAGACCGTGAGTATTGATGGCAACGATATCACAGCGACTAGCTTATTAGGTGCATTTGCGGTGTTTTTGGCCAGTATCAATATCTTCGGTGGTTTTGCGGTGACTGAGCGTATGCTTGCGATGTTTAAAGCCAAAGACAAAAAACCTGCCAAATCTGATGTGCAAGGAGACGCGTAATGAACGACAATCTAAATTGGGTTGCCCAACACGCGGATTGGTTTTATCTGATTGGTGCGGTGCTATTTATCTTAACACTACGTGGTTTATCAAGCCCAAAAACCGCAATTCGTGGTAACCGCTTTGGTATGATTGGCATGGCGATTGCCATTATCACCACCTTCTTCTTGGCACCAAGCCCAGTCTTATGGCTGATTGTTGGTGCGATGGTATTGGGTGCCGTGGTTGGTACTTGGAAAGCGCGTACCGTTGCCATGACCCAGATGCCAGAAACGGTTGCTTTGATGCACTCATTGGTTGGTCTATCAGCGGTTGCGATTGCGCTAGCGAGCGTATTACATACCGGTGTTGAACACAGTACAGTGGGACGCTTTGAATTATTTGTTGGTTGCTTTATCGGTGCGATTACGTTCTCAGCGTCGATGTTTGCTTTCGGTAAATTGGCTGCCAAAAAATGGGCAAAAACCATCAAAGGTAGCTGGGTCAAGCCAGTCCAAGCTTTATTATTCGTTGCGATGATTGGCTTTGGTGTGATGTACTTTACCACCCAATCGATGCCAGCGTTCTACGCCATGACTATCTTGGCCATTATCTTCGGTTGGATGTGGATTGCCCCGATTGGTGGTGGTGATATGCCAGTTGTGGTATCGCTATTGAACTCATTCTCAGGTTGGGCAGCAGCAGGTATTGGTTTCACACTTGAAAATAACATGCTGATCGTCGCTGGTTCGCTTGTAGGTTCTTCTGGTGCGATCTTGTCTTACATCATGTGTAAAGCCATGAATCGTTCAATCATCAATGTTTTGTTTGGTGGAGCGATGGGCGGTGCAGCAGTTGCATCTGCGG
>CALJUC010000077.1 GCA_937975585.1 uncultured Moraxella sp.
TATTGGTGTTGGATAATGCCAGATTTCATCATGGTGGCGATTTAAAGCAAATTGCAGAGCAGTACAACATTGAACTTAAGTATTTGCCGCCTTATTCACCTGAACTCAATCCAATTGAGCAGTTGTGGGCAGTGATTAAGCAAAAGGTTCGTTTAACGCTAAGCAATTTTGATACGCTTAAGGATTGTGTTGAAAGTTGCTTGGTATAATTCGGTTTTAACTATATAATTACCACGATAAACAGAATTACGAATTTCATCTTCATTAAGCTTAATTGAACCTGTGTTTAGACGTTCAAAAATTTCAAATTTAACGTCCTCATTTGATTCTTTTTTAATCACAATGGTATGAAGTGTGGTTGTGCGAATTTTACTTTGATACTCTTTATCTAATTCAGAAAAGCTTTTTTTATTGAGTTCTTTATAAACCTTTAAACCCGATAGTTTAAAAGTTTCACCATTTGGAAACTTACCATTGATAAATGATATAAATGAAGTAAGACGTTGTTGACCGTCAATCACACTATATGAACCGTCTTTTTCTTCTGCTAAATAAATAACAGGAATAGGTACATCCATTAATACAGACTCAATTAAACGACTTGCAATATTAACTGTGGCAACATATTTTCTTTGATATTCAGGTTGAAGCACCAAATCTCCATCCTGTAACATGGAAGTAAACTCGCGAATCGAAAAGTCTTTAGCTTGCCAAATAATTTTACGCTCGATACCTTGAGCAAGTTCTAGTTCATCTTCATCAAGTAGCGTGTCTGAATCCACATCTTGTTCTGTTACAGTTTCAACTATTGATATATCGTCTATAATATCTGTCATTCTTCCACCAAGTTTAATTTCAAGAAGGATTTGTGTAGCATTATGCATATTTCAAAAACAATTGCCAAGATTCATTTTCAAATTGATATTCCACAAATCTCACGATTGACCGTCCACAAAATGCTATAATCGCCCGATTACAAATTTATCGCATTGCCGAATTGATTTAGGACCGTTATCCGTTATGAGTACTGCAACCGCTAATAGCAAACCAACCACTCACAAGCCGCATGACCCAAGCTTGTTTAACCGCACCCCGCCCACTGTATTACCCTTTAAAGACGTCCAAGCCACCAACAAACAACGCTTAAGCGAGTTGCTAAAAGACCATATCTTGTTCCTTGACGGGGCAATGGGTACAGAGATTCAAAACTACAAACTACAAGAAGCCGATTACCGTGGGGCGCGCTTTGCCGATTATCACCGTGATGTCAAAGGCAACAATGACCTATTGGTACTGACCCAACCACAGATTATTAAAGACATCCACCGCTCGTACCTTGATGCGGGTGCCGATATCATCGAAACCAATACCTTTAACGCCACCCAAATCTCGATGGCCGATTATGGTATGGAGAGTTTGGTGATTGAGATTAACCGCGAAGCGGCGCGCCTTGCCCGTGAGGTTTGTGATGAAGTCACCACGTTAAATCCTGCCAAACCGCGCTTTGTCGCGGGTGTTATTGGCCCAACGTCACGCACTGGCTCGATTTCACCGGATGTGAATGACCCTGCGTTTCGTAACGTCACTTTTGATGAATTGGTTGATAACTATACCGAAGCGGCGTTCGCTTTGATTGAAGGCGGTGTCGATATTCTGCTCATCGAAACCATCTTTGATACGCTTAACGCCAAAGCCGCTATTTTCGCGGTATTGGGTGTGTTCGATCAACTTGGCTATGAATTGCCGATTATGATTTCGGGCACGATTACCGATGCATCAGGTCGTACTTTATCCGGTCAGACCGCAGAAGCGTTTTATAACTCCGTGCGCCATGCCAAGCCAATTTCAATCGGCTTTAACTGTGCCTTGGGTGCGGATGCACTGAAACCGCATATTAAAACCTTGTCTGACGTGTGCGAAACCTTCGTATCTGCCCACCCGAATGCAGGCTTGCCAAATGAGTTTGGTGAGTACGACGAAACCCCAGAGCAAACTGCGGAAATGGTTGCCGACTTTGCCAAATCAGGCTTGGTCAATATCGTTGGGGGCTGTTGTGGTACCACACCCAAGCATATCGCCAAAATCGTTGAGCTGACCTCACAGCACGATGCACGCCCACTGCCTGAGTACAAGCCAGCCTGTCGTTTATCAGGTTTAGAGGCCTTTAATATCACCCGTGATAGCCTATTCGTGAACGTCGGTGAGCGTACCAACGTGACGGGTTCAAAGAAATTTTTACGCCTTATCAAAAACGAAGAATACACCGAAGCGTTAGATGTGGCACGTGACCAAGTCGATGGCGGTGCACAAATCGTCGATATCAACATGGATGAAGCCATGCTTGATAGCCAAGCGGCGATGGTACACTTCATTAACTTGGTCGCCAGTGAGCCGGATATCAGCCGTGTGCCACTCATGATTGACTCATCAAAATGGGACATCATCGAAGCGGGTCTAAAATGCACCCAAGGCAAATCGGTGGTGAACTCAATCTCGCTCAAAGAAGGCTATGACGAGTTTGTGCAAAAAGCCAAACTGTGCCAACGCTATGGCGCGGCGATTATCGTGATGGCATTTGACGAAAAAGGCCAAGCTGATACCTTCGAACGCAAAATCGAAATCTCAAAACGCTCATACGACATCTTGGTCAATGACGTGGGCTTCCCGGCTGAAGACATTATCTTTGACCCGAATATTTTCGCGGTGGCAACCGGCATCGAGGAACACAACAACTACGGCCTCGACTTTATCAACGCGACCAAGTGGATTACCGACAACCTACCGCACGCGATGGTATCAGGTGGTGTGTCAAACGTGTCATTCTCATTCCGTGGCAACCCAATTCGCGAAGCCATCCATGCCGTATTCCTCTATCACGCGATTAACAATGGCATGACCATGGGTATCGTCAACCCGGCCATGCTTGAGCTATACGATGATATCCCAACCGAGGCACGCGAGGCCATCGAAGACGTTATCCTTAACCGTAAACAAGGTGAAACTGGCCAAGACGCGACTGACCACTTGATGCAAGTGGCCGAAAGCTACGCCAGTGGTAAGAAAAAAGACAGCACCGTTGACCTATCATGGCGCGAGCTCCCTGTAGAAAAACGTATCGAACACGCGCTTGTTAAAGGCGTCACCACTTACATCAATGAAGATACCGAAGAAGCGCGCTTAAAATTCCCACGTCCGCTTGATGTCATCGAAGGCCCATTGATGGACGGGATGAACGTGGTCGGAGACTTGTTCGGTGCTGGTAAAATGTTCTTACCGCAAGTCGTAAAATCTGCTCGTGTGATGAAGCAGGCCGTTGCATGGCTAAACCCCTACATCGAAGCCGAAAAAGTCGCTGGTGAAACCAAAGGTAAAGTGCTGATGGCCACCGTAAAAGGTGACGTGCACGATATCGGCAAAAACATCGTTGGCGTGGTACTCGGCTGTAACGGCTACGAAATCATCGACCTAGGCGTGATGGTACCTTGTGAAAAAATCCTCCAAGTCGCCAAAGACGAAAACGTTGATATCATCGGTTTATCAGGTCTGATTACCCCAAGTCTTGACGAAATGGTATATGTCGCCAAACAAATGCAAGAACAAGGCTTTACCCTACCGTTGATGATTGGCGGTGCGACCACCTCAAAAGCGCATACCGCGGTCAAAATCGAACCGAACTACCAAAACGATGCCGTGGTGTATGTCGCGGATGCCAGCCGTGCGGTGGGCGTGGCAACGACCTTATTGTCAAAAGAAAAACGTGTCGACTTTATCAATGACCTGCGCACCGAGTACAGCGAAGTGCGTGAGCGCCTTGCCAACCGCCAACCAAAAGCGGCCAAACTGTCGTATGCCGAATCCATCGAACATGGCTTTAAGTTTGATTGGGACAACTACACCCCGCCAGTGCCAAACCTGCTTTTAAATAATGGCAGCGGACAAGTAATTCTTGATGATTACCCACTCGAAAACCTATTGCCGTATATCGACTGGACACCGTTCTTTATCTCTTGGGGCTTGGTCGGTAAATACCCAAAAATCTTTGATGATGCTGTCGTTGGTGAGGAAGCCAAAGACCTATTCGCCAATGCTCAAGCGATGATCAAGAAGCTAATTGACGAAAAACTGGTGTCCGCAAAAGGTGTGATTAAACTTGCCCCTGCGACCCGTACTGCGAGCGACACGGTCACTGTGTACGACAAGGACGGCAATGTTAAGTTTGCCTTTGAAAGCCTACGTCAACAGTCGGATAAAGCCTCGGGCAAAGCCAACTACAGCCTTGCTGACTTTATCTCACCTGTGAGTGATAGCAGTAAGCAAGACCACTTAGGCGGCTTTACCGTGTCGATTTTTGGCGCGGAAGAAGTGGCAAATGACTATAAAGCCAAAGGCGATGACTACAACGCGATTATGGTACAAGCCGTATCTGACCGCTTTGCTGAAGCCTTTGCCGAGCATTTGCATGAGTTAATTCGCAAGCAATACTGGGGCTACCAAGCCGATGAATCATTGAGCAACGAAGAGTTAATCAAAGAAAAATATGTCGGTATCCGTCCTGCCCCGGGTTATCCTGCCTGCCCTGACCATACCGAAAAAGGCAAATTGTTTGAATGGCTTGATACCACCAATGCGATTGGCACGTACTTGACCGAAAGCTATGCCATGTATCCGCCATCATCGGTGAGTGGTTTTTACTATAGCCACCCTGAGAGTGTGTACTTTAACGTGGGTAAAATCAGCCAAGACCAGTTGGACGATTATGCCGCGCGCAAAGGTTGGGATAAAGCGACGGCGGAAAAATGGTTAAGCCCGAATTTGTCATAGTCAAAAAATCGTTTTGTTAAATCCATACTTTTACTAATGATATCGTTTTGGAAAGTATTATTACGAATTCATGAATAAGTGTAATTGATTGTAATCACATGAACTGTTAAGCTAGAACCATCCTATCAGGCTAGCTTAACACTTGGCAGAGCAAGGATTTAAGCGAATCATAGATATTGTGATTGATGCGATATCTATTATCATTTTTGTCTTAACCCAATCAGTATCTTATATGGTCGATACTCGGTTAAAGACGTTAACGGGAGGTTATCATGACATTACGTGCAATTAGTTTAGCCAGTTTAGCAGTATTAGCAACATCATCAGCGTTTGCCGTACCAGCAGGTTCTTGGAGCGTTGGTGTTGGTGCAGCTTATGTTGATCCACAAAGTGATGCTAGCCCATTGGCAGGCGGAGATTTACAAGCCACTGTTGATGAAGATGTAAAACCATCATTGACACTCGAATACTTCCCAATGAACAACGTGGGTGTTGAAGTATTAGCGGCTTGGCCGTTCGAGCATGACATCAATTTAGATGGTCAATATGCGGGTAAAACTAAGCACCTACCACCAACTGTGTCAGTAAACTATCACTTTGACGGTTTAAATAGCCGCATCAAGCCATTCGTTGGTGTGGGTGTGAATTACACTACTTTCTGGGGTGAGCGTTTGTACGCTGTGCCAGATGCAAGCCTAGATTTAGATGACAGCGTGGGCGTTGCTGGTAACGTAGGCGTGGACTTCAAACTTAATGCAACTGACGCATTACGTCTAAATGCGCGTTACATCGACCTAAAAACTGATGCAACCGTGACTGTTAACGGTGAAAGCACTAACTTAGGTGAAGTTGACATCAGCCCATGGGTGTACGGTGTTTCTTACGTTAAATCATTCTAATTGATATTAGACCCTGATGAATCAAAAAGCCCTTGTGATATACAAGGGCTTTTTTATGTGCTGATAAAACTTTATTAATCAATGGTATAGTCAATGGTGACAACGAGCCGCACCAATTTATCCACGCCGTCTTTATCATAAGTGCCGCCATACTCTGAATCATCACTTTCTGGGTTATTGGCATCTAAGATATTAAATGAGCCTTGTGAGGCCGAACGCATGACGCCGACCTCAGCGTTACCCGTCTTGGCAAATTCAGCGGCGCGCTTATTGGCATCCTCAGTAGCTTTACCAATCAAGTCATGCTTGATTTTCTCAAGGTCGCTAAGCAAATACTGCGGATTGTCAAACGTGACCGATTCATGATTGATACGGTAGTTTTGAATCAGCGACAGCATACTGGTGATTTTGTTAAGTTCTTTACTGCTTATGGAGAGGTTTTGGACGGCTTTATAGCCATTTTGGCGAGAGCGACTTTGACCATTTTCATCGATATAATCCTCATAATAAGGCTCGACACTGATAGGCGTCGCGTGCTGTTCAGCCGTGGGGAAACCTTTGCTCGCGACAAACTGCTGTAAGGCTTTAAAGTCTGACTTGCCTTGTTGCAACGCAGCGGCATAGTCTGCGCCCCAAGCACTTACCCCCAGTCGCATCTGCGCAAGGTCAGCTTTGTACGGTGCTTCGGCCAGACCTTTTACGGTGATGGTGCCGGATTGTTTTAGATTTTTAAATTGATGTCCCAACACAAAGGCCGCTAATACAAGACCGGTCGCTAACACAAAGCCAAACAATAAAAAAGCCAATGAGTTTTTATTCAGTGCCGGGTTGGTCGTTGGACTCGGGTTTGGTAGTTCATTCATCGGGTTATCCTTAGAAAATTATCATTATTATTCAAAGTTAATTATTAAAAGCAATTAATCAACGTTTTTTGATAGTTATTGTATTATAGCAACAATTTTTTAAAATTTTATTTATTTTTTGGTTTGATATCCGCAATAAGGCGCTTGAAGCGTGCATGATTGCTATCATTGTCGGGTGATTGGCTATAGCGGGTTTGGCGATACAGTTGTTCAATCTGTGCGATATTATTGGGGTGTTGTAAGTGAGGGCGAACGCGAGTTAGCCAGTTTAGCACGCCCTCGCTATCATCGCGCGCAAGCCATGGGTCATGCTTGCCCAAGCGTTTGGATAGTTGCATTATTGCCAAGTCTGTTTTGTCCCACACCTGACGTCGACGCCACCATAGCGCTACGGCAATCAGGATCAGGATACTTACCAAGCCTGCCGCCATCACCATCACTTGTTGGTATACGGTTTGGATATTAAACCATTTTAACAAGGCATTTTTTTGGTTATCTTGATCATAGCCAATCACGTCGCGTTGCCAATAATAGCTGGCTTGGTCAAACATACGTTGCGCTTGCTGTAATAGCTGAAAGCGCTGATACGCCAATGCACCTGCTGTACCATCGCCAAACATACTGGCACCGGCCTGTTGGGTCAACCCGTCCATACCTTGTTCAATGCGCTCAGGCGCTACAAATGCGGTCGGGTCAATGCGCACCCAACCGCGACCGGCTAACCAAATCTCGCTCCACGCGTGGGCATCCATCTGACGCACTTCCCAACTGTGCCCATCACGCCCAAGTTCACCGCCTTGATAGCCCGTTACCACGCGTGCCGGAATACCCGCTGCCCGCATCAAATACGTAAAGCTTGATGAGTAATGCTCACAAAATCCGGCGCGGGTGCCAAACAAGAAGTCATCAATACGATTTTTCCCCAACGCTGGTGGTGACAAGGTATAACGAAATGGCTGTGTCGTGATATAACGCTGTACTGCTTGGACATACGCCATTGGTTCACGACCCGCTTGGGCAAATAGTTGCTGAGCAAACGCGCGACTGCGTGTATTCCCCTCAGTGGGTAACTTCAGGTTCAGCTCGCGCTCACTGTTTGTCAGATTGAGGCCAATCGGGGCGTCATTGATCCAATGCACTTGGTAAGTCAAACGCTGATTGACATCATCCCAATAGCGCAAGGTAAAGTCTTGGGTCAAGCGAATGCCGCGTTGGGTGGTAATGGGATAATCAAGGCCAAACAACCACGGCTGACCCGTGCGCTCTAAGATCACTCGATAACGGCGCGGGTCATTGTCGGTTGGTGGCTTGGCAATCGTCAGCGTTGGCGCAAGCCAATTCGGTGCGGGTTGTTGTGGCCCCCAAGACTGCCAACGCCCACTGCCCTGTCGCCAAGTCACGCCATCAAATTCACTAAAAATGAGCCCACGCCAATATAACTGCTCACGCGCGGGTACCTGACTGGCAAACTCAACACGAAATGCAAGCTCGGTCGATTGGCTTAAGTTGGCAATATCACCGGGCGACATACTATCTGAGATACCGGTCTTGGCTTGGTTTTGCCCACTCATAGGTACCGACCAGAGTGGCGGTAATCGGGGAAAAAACAAAAACAACACCACGGTGAGCGGAATAGCCTGTGCAATCAACCAACCCAATGTGCGAAAGCGACCACTCCCATCATCGTTTAGACCAATCATGGCAAACAGTACCGCACCAGCCCCCAATGCCACGATGAGCGTTGTCGTAAGGTCTTGGTTAATCAAGAACAGACCCGCCAGCACGAATAACGCTAAAGTCAGTGCAATATACGCATCACGGCGGGTATTTAGCTCAAGTAATTTACTTACGGCACACAACAATAAAAACGCAATGGCGGCCTCAACGCTAAAGCCACCCCGATACGTGAGATACAGCCCGACCAAGCTTGCGAAAAAGCCAATATATTGCACCGTGCGGAAGTATTTCGCTTGGTGCCAACGTGCCGGTAGCCAAGTGCGTAAGGGCGGCAACTGAAATAAGATAATCGCCAAAGCATACAGCGTCAGCCAAATCGGTAAATTTTTGGCATGCGGAATGACAACAAATAATTGTGAGATAAGCACCCATTGGTATGCAGACAACTGGGTAATGCGCTGCCAAAGACCACGCTTAGCCACACTAGCGGTTGTTAGTGGGTGGGTTGGAAATAATGACTGTTTATCGTTAGGCTTAGGATCATTCATGGTGTTTTGGCCAGCCTTAGCAAGCTCTCTTGGACGAAGCCATAACCTTGCCCCATCACGCCTTCCCCATCGGGTAGTTTTAAGCGAAAGGCATCCTGACTTTGCGCCAGTGCATCGATGCCAAAGCGCAACTGGCGCAGCTTATCCTCGTGGTTAGCTGCAGGCATTTGGTAATAATCAAGCACTTGCTCTTGACCAACAGGGTCGACAAAGCGCTTGGATAATAGCCCTTGCCCGCGTGCCACATGTCCCCATGAAATGCGCGCCAACGATTCACCGGGCACATAGCTATCTAGCTGATCAAAGTCATCTTGACCGGCTTGATTTTGTAGACTGGCGGCGTGCATTTGGTCACTGATTACCAATTGCTTAGCTTTGATATCATAGGCCAATGCTGCCGGATACACCCAAGCATAACCATCCAAAAACACATACGACCACGCCTGCAAGATACCCAACGGATACACACTGCTGACGGTCAAGCGTGGCAAGTTTAATCGGCCACGTTTTGGTGCCGGTAGCCACAACTCCACGATTTGTGGTTCACGAATTTGACTGATGGTAATAGACTCGTGTGACTGCACTTTAGCAGTGCTACTTGGATTACCGGATAGCGGCTGCTTTAGTTCAAAGCCTTGTCTAGCAAAACTAAAGCGGATTTGGCGATGCGGTTGCTTACCCTTTCCACTGACTTGTAAACGCACACGAACCTTATCACCCACTTGGGCATTGCCCACATCTAGCAAGACAATCCGCAATCCGGCCATATGGGCAAAGGTATAATGAATGGTAATCACCAGTAAGCTACCCAATAAAAAACACAGCCCTAATACCAAGTTATTGCCATAGTTGACCCCGGCAATGAAGGTAATCACCAATAACAGTAGATAAAAAATCCCCTCGCGGCTCAAAAAAATATACACATTACGCAGCCCCAAGCTGATATCACGCGTTAAGGGCGCACGGCGTTTGAACCACGGCTCAATGGCACGCGCTACCGTGTCAGTCGCTTGCTGACCGAGGCTATGTTTTGTGGATTTGGCGGCTTGGGCAGAACGGCGATTGGTCAGCATAAGAATCGAGTAGTACGCTAAACCAAGACCGGCACTTGCCGCATGAGT
Source organism: uncultured Moraxella sp. (assembly GCA_937975585.1). Taxonomy (GTDB): domain Bacteria; phylum Pseudomonadota; class Gammaproteobacteria; order Pseudomonadales; family Moraxellaceae; genus Faucicola. The sequence goes on from CALJUC010000077.1 coordinate 9,930, forward strand.
TGACCCGCTAGCGTCGTTGGTGATGTCATAGATGGTGAGTTCGCTTGTGTAGTGCTACCCAAGTGAGTAAAGGGCACAAAGGCCTGCCCTAAGCGATGATCTACCACAGCGGGAAACACCGCTTGAATATCTTCAGGCGTGACTTCATTAAATCCACCCAAGTACGCGTAGGCTTGTGCCGCTTGTTTAAGCGCAATGACCCCACGCGTTGACAGTCCATGATAATCTCGACTTTCTCGCGTCTTGGCGACCAAACGCTGTAGATAATCCAGTACTACATCCGCCAAATACACTTGCTTGACTTGCTGCTGCGCGTCCAATAGCTCAGGCGTGGTTAACATGGGTTTAATGTCATTCAACATCTGGCGACGGTCCATACCCATGAGTAGCTCACGCTCCGCATTGACCGAGGGATAACCTAGCGATAAGCACATCAAAAATCGGTCTAGCTGCGATTCAGGTAATGGAAACACACCAGATTGTTGGGTCGGGTTTTGCGTGGCAATCACAAAAAATGGGCTTGGCAACGCCCGCGTCACGCCATCTTGCGAAACTTGGCGTTCTTCCATTGCTTCAAGTAACGCCGACTGGGTTTTGGGACTGGAGCGGTTAATCTCATCGGCTAATAACAACTGACAAAACACCGGCCCTGGCTTAAACTCAAAAGTCCCAGTATCGGTACGATACAGGGACATTCCCAAGATATCAGCCGGCAACATATCACTGGTAAATTGCACACGGTTAAAGTCTAAGCCCAAATGATTAGCAATGGCGTGTGCCAAGGTCGTCTTGCCCATGCCGGGTAAATCTTGTAGCAGCAGATGCCCATTGGCCAGCAAACAGGCAACCGACAGCTTAACCACCTCAGGCTTATCGAGGACGATTTGGTTAATACCGGTCAGCATCTGTTGCAGGCGTTGTTGTAACGCTGATATGGTCTGTGTTGGCGTTGCTAAGTTACGATGAAACATGGCAGAAAACCACTTTGTAAAAGAGAGTAATAATAATAGGAAAATTGCTTAACGTAAGGTCGACAAGTACGCGATGATATCATGACGGGCTTTAGCATCGGCAATGGGGTCTGAGCGCATACGTGTCCCTTTTACCATTTCTCGCGGATTGGCAATATAGTGATCCAAGTTGTCAGCGGTCCAAGTCAGTTGGCTTTGGCTAAGCGCGTCGGTAAATTTATAATCCGCTAAGGTTGCCGCTTTGGCGCCATACACCCGCATCAGCTGTGGGCCTTTTTCGTTGTAACCAGGTGTTAGTTTGTGGCACTTCTGACACTGTTCCGCGTACAGCTTTTTGCCAT
>CALJUC010000078.1 GCA_937975585.1 uncultured Moraxella sp.
AAAATAAGTGGCGCAGCGGACGGGACTCGAACCCGCGACCCCCGGCGTGACAGGCTAAGCCTATGAAATAACACTAAATAATATTAAAGTGAATTATACAACAAAAAACATTATTTTCAATAGGTTAATGTCCAAAACCAAGATGATTTTTAGTATATTTTTATGTGGTTTATTAGGGTAAATTAATTAGTTTTTGGCAAATTTTTTGTATATATATTTATTCAAATTCATATTTAATTTGTATATATTTTTATACATATTTATTTTTTAGCACCCGTTTTCTTATAGTAGTGTCTATCTCTTATTCATTAATATATGACCCTAAAATTTCTCATTAGGCTATTGCTAACAAGTTTTGCTAAATAATCCTTGCCACTTTTTTTACAACAAACTCCTCTAGCGCGGCTTTACATTCTTTTAGCTGATTGGCATCCAATTCTACCCCACGCAGATGGTGAGGTATTTGTAATGACAGATGCAGATAGCGGACGCCTATGTCGTTAAGTTGGCAAATGATATTAATCGGTAACGTACCAATCACAACATCCCCTTTTTTTAATTGGTCCAACGTCAATAAATGCTCAAGATGAACGTCAAAATTCACTTGATTTGCCTCTGCCCATTGCAAAGCTCCTAGATGACGAGTGATAAAGTAAGTGGTCATATTATCTCCAACATAGGCAAAATTTAAGAAAGCTATCATATTTTGTTAAAAGTCTATTCGCTCAAAATATAAGCTTATAATTTTTATCAATTGGTGTTTAATCTACTACCTAGGTTTGTTGCACTATTGTTATACTAAAATTGATTATACCTAATAAGGATAGATGATGGTCAAACACGCCCAACAACTCGACTGGCAATCAGTTGATATTGTGCTTATCTGGAAAAGCCCACGTACAGTTAAAAAAACAGCAGATATTTATCTTAAGCTTTGGGGACTAATACATACCATCAATACGACCACGGCAGAACTCCAAAGAAAGCTACACGACTGCACTAATCCCAAATTAAAACCTATACTAGCTAAAACACTGACTGATAAACAACGGCTATATCCTAGCGATAATTTTCCACTGATTGCTTTTCACCCTACCCGCCAGTCGTATCACCGTGTATCGCTAAAAACAGATGTGCCATTTTTTTTGACGATTGTGTTTGGTGGTGAGCATATTCATCAATCCAAAGCTTGGCTTGCTTGGTTTCAGCACCGTCTCACCCTAGATAATACTGGCTTTGTGTTTCTTGAACCTGCCGTTTGGCACGAGCACCACGCTATTTTGCCCAATATCGATTCGCTTGACTACCCGCAAGCGTATGAGCAACAACATCCAGAGTTTAACCCAATGCTTGAGCGAAGTATTTTGCTTGATATGCCTACCAATTTGACTGCCAGTCAAAGCAAAGATAATGACAAGCAAACTTTGCCGAATCATTCGGTAGCGTATGATATCAGCCATACTTTGATTCGCCATATTCACAAACGCTTATGTCAATGGTTTCCTACTCAAGTGAGTATCATTGACCAATGGATGGAAAAAGCCACACCTTATTTGCTCGCGTCGCCCTTAAGCTTATACCAACTACATGAGCAGCACCATATTCAGTCCACGTCAAAATCTACCACTCATGCCAATAAAACCCAGTTTCATCATGGCATAGTCGGCTGGCTGACGATGAAAGATGCTTGGACGCAGATAGATGAGCTGTGGAAAATTTTATTTAGTATTCATCTGCTCGGGCAACGCATGCACATTAACGGTTTGGGGTATATTTTGCCAGAAGATAAAGCCCCACATGCCCCGCCAACGCTGATGCAACAATACTTTACCAACCCCCGCAGTATTCATAATGCGGTGAATGAAGTTTTATTCAGCTATGACCTTGAGCCTGAGCTTGATCGTCATGGCAATATTATGGAAGAAAACGCTTTAACCCAGCGATTACATGACCAATTATTGCACAGCACGTATCAGCCGCAACCAACGGTGGCGTTATTGATAGAAAAGCCCCATGGCGGGCATCGCCGAATTGAGCAATTGACCCAGCAAGATATGATGGTTCATCGGCTGTTGTTCTATACTTTTGCTCCGATTATTGATAAGTACCAGTCGCCCATGTCACTAGGCTATCGCAAAGGTTATTCTCGAGAGATGGCACGACAAAAAATTCAGCAACTGCTTGATTATAGCTATAGCTGGGTAATTGAAGCTGATATCGAAGATTTTTTTAATAGTATTCCGCTTGACAGACTATGGCAGCAGCTACAGCGGATTTTGCCAGAGCGGGAAAAAGACAGTATTGAGCTATTAAAATCGCTCATGCAAGTCGGCTATATTTTGGGCAATCATGTGCATGAACATCCCCGGACGCACGGACTAATGCAAGGTAGTCCATTATCGCCGATTTTGGCAAATCTGTATTTATCCCAGCTTGATGAACATATCAGCGAACACCCTACACAGCAGCCGCTTGCTTTGGTGCGCTATGCCGATGATTTTTTGATTTTTTGTCGTAGCAACACGGATGCCCAAACCACGCTGACTGAGGTTCAACAATACCTTCAACAGTTAGGTCTAAATCTATCACTTGCCAAAACCGCCATTACCCCCGTGAATCAAGGCTTTGAGTTTTTGGGTTATCGCTTTGATAGTGAAGGCTCGCAGGATAAATCCATAGTCCCTGTGCTCAAACAGCGCAAACCGCTGATGATTACAGGTTCACGTAAGTTTATCGGGGTCAATGGTTCGGCAGTAGAAATCCGCCAAAAAGGTTTGGCAAAAAAATCCAACAGCAAAAAATCTGCTGATAATGAACCTTCTATGACTCCCATTAACCCACCTAAAAAACTGACCAAAGCCCAACAGCAACAATCCGATCTTAGCCCTTTACTGCAAAATCAGTTGGTTCAAGTGATACCACTACGGCGGATTAGCCAGTTGATTATCTTGGGCAATCATGGCTTGTCTAGTCCGTTACTTAGTGTGTGTGCCAAAGAAAAAATCAGCGTGCATTTTGTCAATCAATGGGGCTTTCAAGTGGGCACACTTACACCGATTAATGCTGATTATTTTGCTATCAGTGCCAAACAGTATTACCGCCATCAAGCCCTAAAGCCGAGCGAACGCCTCGCTATCGCTTGTGATATCGTGTGCGCTAAAGTCGGCAATTATCAAACATGGATAAATAACAGCTACCGTAAAGGCGATGCCATGACGATTAAACGCCTCGATAGTCTGATACAGCAAGCCACCCAAATTAGCCGGTTGATGGGCTATGAGGGGCAAGCATCTAAGTTATGTTTTGAGCGGTTGCAACAATGCTTTATCCCTGAGCAAAAGGATGCTTTTAGCAGCAAACGCCGTAGCCGTGGTGGCAAAGATAGGCTTAATAGCGTGCTCAATTTTGGCTATTATTGGTTGTTTACTCGTATTAGTAGCCTGCTTCGCAGTCATGGACTTAATCCGTATTTGAGTTTTTTGCATGAAAGTGAACAAAGTTTTGAAACGCTGACTTATGATGTGATGGAGCTGTTTCGCGTGCAAATAGACAAGACGGTGTTACGACTGATTAACCGCAAGCAATTGCAAGCTGATGATTTTTATCTGCATGAGCATAAAGGCTGGCAGATGACCAACCAAGCGATACATCTGTATAGCAATCAGTTGCAGGAAACCTTTGCCAGTCAGTTAAATCAGACGTATCTAGAGGATATTGTACTGATGCAAATTCGCACCATTCAAAACTGGGCAGCCGATGGCAAATCATTGATTTGGTTTTATTGGTATAGCGATAAAGACAATCCTGCATTTTCTGCGCCAGATGACAATCACGACAGCATGGTGATTGATGATGTGGAAACAGATGAGACGGTGATAACCGATGATGACGATGATTTTTAAAACCTATAATAGCCAAGTGAAATTGTCATGAGCGAATCAAATTCGACAAAAATTTTGAAAAAACCTTTACCCAATAACCCACACCAAGCGCCGCTGTATATAGTAGCATATGATATCAGTGATAATAAGGAACGTACCAAGGTGGATAAGGTGCTACATAATTTTGGTTTTCGGGTGCAAAAAAGCGTGTATGAGTGTCGGCTCACTCGGGCTGGCAAAAAACAGCTTTTGGGGCAACTGGAAAAACTTGGCATTGAATCGGGGCATATCCGTTGTTATGCGGTGCTCAGTGAAAAAATTACCAAAATTGGTGATATACCGCCTGATTTTGATGATGAGTATATTTACTTTGTGGAGTAAAATAGTCAAAAAACTGGGGAGAGAAATGCGAAATGGCGGCAAAAATGGTGCTCTTTTGTATAGCTTGTGTTAAAATCAACCTGTACTGTGATGGCGAAAATCGACATCCCGAATTTGACCCCGCTAGCGGTCGCTTTGGGAGAGGTTTTCAATATGACAGGGTTCTGCATTAAGCAGCGATATGTATCGATTAAGACATACGTTGAAGGGATGTTAGCTTTAAATAGCTAGTTCTGCATTAAGCAGCGATATGTATCGATTAAGACGCCATGTAGATGA
>CALJUC010000079.1 GCA_937975585.1 uncultured Moraxella sp.
AAGGCATACAAGTTGACCCAATCCATCACGGCTAACGCATCATTAAAGGCTTTACGGCTATCGGCAGCGGATAACTGCTCATAAATCGCTTTGGCACGGCGCTGTACATTTAGGCCACCTGGTAAAATACCATCATGTTGACAGCCCTCATTGACACAGTCTTGCATCACTTGCCAAATCGCGGTTAAGCCGTCGTTGAGCGCTGTCTCGCTGATGTTGGCCAATTCGTTGGCGCGAACCACTTGTGCCATGCTTAAGTTTTGTGCTTGGCAAATTTGCAGTAGCTCATTTGCATTGTTAAATGGATAAGGCACTGGACGAAGCACCGTGCCAATCACGGGCTGGTTCGCTTTGGCTTCTTGCTCAGTTTTGACAAAACCACCGCCAATCGAATAATAGGTGTTTTCGTATACAATGTTCTCACCCGATAGCGCGGTAATCACCAAAGCATTTGGGTGATAGGGCAACGACTCAAGACCATTTAACACCAAATCTCTATCTATTTGATAATCAATTGGGTATTCACCGTTCAATTTTAGCTGCTGCTGCTCACGGATGGTGCTGATTTTATCGTGAATTGTAGCAACATCGGTCAAGTGAGGCTGTTCGCCCATCAGACCGAGCATCACGGCGATATCACTGGCATGTCCCCGACCTGTCGCACCCAAAGAACCGTACAGTACCGTTTTGACTTGGGTAATTTGGTCAAGTAGACCTTGCTCGACCAGAACATTCACGAATAAATTGGCCGCTTTCATCGGGCCAACGGTATGCGAGCTAGAAGGGCCGATACCAATTTTAAATAAGTCAAAAATACTAATCACACTCACTGCCTTGTCATTACTATATGCGAGAAATTCGCATCATTAAGCTGTCCATATTATTAGCTGCACTATGACAAAATGCCCATAATTATGCAACGCTTTTTTCATACTTTATAGTTATAAATAGCTGAGTGTCACCAAAGATAGCTTGTTATGATTTGACAAACCTTTGCTATACTTAAAAACTGCCTAAGTTCGGTTACCCATTGTTGCAATGTTACTGATATAACACGACATTGTATGTCATGTTGCTATAGACTTTTTGACCTTAGCCCTTTAAGATAATCGCTGTTCATTTATATAAATAGCTAGCTTGGTGATAAGTTTGAGCGGCTATTTTTTTGCCAACTGTTGGGAATTTTTGATGAGTAAATCTGCCGCTCATACCGCGACTGCCACCACTGCCCGCCAATGGCAAATCTTGTCACAGCTTGACCGCAAGCGTTGGGTTGGCACGACGCATATCAAAGAACAGTTGGATTTGATGGGCTTTGATATCAGCTTACGCACCATTCAGCGGGATTTAAACGCATTAGCGGAGCGTTTTCCGATTGAAAAAAACAACGCCAATCCGCAGGGCTGGCGCTGGCAAGAAGACGCCCCGATGCAAAGCTTGCCGCATATGAATTTATCGCAAGCGGTGGCTTTTAGCATGGTTAAAGACAACTTGACGCAGCTATTGCCGCCCGCTGTGCTTGATGAGTTGATGCCGTGGTTTGATTTGGCCAATCGTCAGCTTAAAGAAAGTAAGGTCGCCAATACATGGCTCGACCGAGTACGAATTTTATCGGCCAATCAACCGCTGATTCCACCTGCCGTAGACAATGAGGCCAAAGAAGCGGTCTATGAGGCGATGTTCCAAAACAAACAACTACACGCTTGCTATAAAGCACGCGGTCGTGATGAGCCACAAGATTATGTGCTTAATCCTTTGGCGATTATTCAACGCGGTGTGGTGATTTACTTGGTTGCCTCTCGGGCTGACCGTCCGGTCGATGATTTACGCCAGTTTGCGTTGCATCGTTTTGTCAGCGCTAAGGTTGGCGAGCAAGAAGCTAAACTACCCAATGATTTTGATTTGGATAATTATATCAACTCGGGTGCGATGGGCTTTAACTTTCCTTTATTTAGAACGCTTAGCGATGGCAAAGAACGCAACCAACCCCCAAGCCAACAGATACATCTAGTGTTCGAGCCCAAAGCCGGTAACAGCTTACTAGAAAGCCAACTCAATCAAGACCAACAAACTTGGGAAGATGAAGCTGGACTACATGTGACGGCTACGGTTAATTTGACCTCACAACTGGTTTGGTGGTTACGAGGGTTTGGTAAAGGTCTACGTCAGATTGAGCCTGCGATTTTGGCACAAGCGGTATACGAATTTGACCCGGAATAATACGATTTAAACACCATGATTTAAGTAAAATAACCTTAGCTAAACGACCCTAACAAAAACTTCAATGCGTGACCCTATGAACGATAATAATAAAACAGCTAATCACTCAGATAACCCATCGGTGGATAATGGCTCTGCACCATTAATTAAACAAAGTCGTACCGAGGTATATCGCCCTAACAAACCTGAAATCGTGTATAACACGTTGTTAGACGATTCACCACTGGGCATAACAAAGCCACAACCTGTGAAAGTGACCGATAACGTCAGCATATCAGCCGAGCCTATCGACCAAGCCGTTATCGATCACACACAGCAAGATACAATCAAAGAAAATACAATAGCCGATGATGATGTTACCCAGACAGACGTGTTGACTCGTACCCATAAAAGCGAGGCGTTAACAGATACTCATATCCTTAGGGAAAGTCACCAGTTACAACCGACAGATGACCGTCTAGAAGATGACAACAACGCCACCGGGCATATGATTGAGCATTTGGGTGTTGCCACCAAGCAATGGCATCTTACCTTAAATTGGCAACGCACCAATGTGCCAAAATCCGGTTTTATCAATAAGTTAAAAAATCGCACGGAAGTGTTGGATTTGGACTTAACTTGTCTATTGTGTAACCGTTATGGCGAAGTGCTTGAGCAAGTTTGGTTTAAGAATATGCGCGACCAAAGCGAATCAGTACGCCATCACGGGGATGAGCTACTTGGAACGCGCCCTGAGTTGCCTGACAATATTGACCCCAGTGGTGACAGTGAAGCACAAACTGCGCTACATGACCGCCAGGCCAATCAAGAACATATTAGTTTTTATCTCGGGCGCATCCCAACGCATATCTTCCATGTGGTTATGTTGGTATCTAGCTATCAGGGCGCGGCGCTCGCCGATGCCCAACAAGGATTATGCCAATTGACCGACGATGAGGGCAATGTGATTAACGAAGTCAATTTGGCGACCTTACCAAAGAATTGTGCAGCACTTTGGTTAGCAACCTTAACACGCTCAGGCGATAGTTGGCGTTATAACGCGGATATGTCCCCGCTCACTGGCCACGTCCATGACAGTTTGGTTAAGCAAGTCCATGAGCATTTGGTACGCACCGCAAAATAAACGGTTGATTATTACCATGTCACATAGCGACTGTTACTGAAAAAAAGCGCTAAAGAATTAGCGCTTTTTTTATTGATGGCGATTGGGGTAGCTATTGGCTTTTGCTAAGGGGAGGTTTGGCTTGGTTTATCGGCAAGTATTTTGGCCACTGCATTCAGGCGAAGTTGCTCAGTTTCGCTAAAGCGTTGCTGTTGTAAATATTGAATAGCTTGCTGTGCTTGTGGCGTATTGCCTTGTTGTGCCAATATCTGTTGCCGATCACGATTGAAGTCAATCACACGCTGTTCAAATGCCGCCTCAGTTCTATCCAACTCAGTCAATCGTTGCACTGCCTCTTCACCAATGTATTGTCGGCGCATGGCATTAATTTGCGCCTCTGAAGCGCCTTGACGTTTAAGACGTTCAGTTTCGGCAAGCAATGTATTGATAGTTTGTTGCTCAGTAATTTGTTGGCGTACTGCTGGGTCAGCAAAGCTGTGCGTGTACTGTTGCAAAGCCTTAGCAAGTGCCGTTTGGCGCTCCACGTCATTTAAGTTTGGGTTCTGTTCAATCTGCATGGTTTGTAAGGTATAGCGATTGAGCGCCATTTCGCTGCCAAAAAACGCTTGTATGGTATTGGCATCAAATAGGCGCTGACGTAATGCGATCACGTCTTGCTCACGTTGCTTTATCTGTGCTAAATCCAGTGAGGTTGACTTATTCTCATTAGTCGGTGTTGCTGGCAAGTTTTTATCAATGTCAGCCACACCTTTTAAATACGTTAAATACTGCTGATAAATTTTTAGTGCTTGTCCTGCGGCCGGCTCTGGCGTATGGCGTTTGACATAATCGTTAATACGTTGACTAATGGTCGCAAGCGATTCCTCACCTTGTGCAGACAAAAAATAATCAAACAACCGGCGCAACCCATACGTCACGACCAGTTGCTTGTTATCATCGATGATGATTTCACCATCGACTTGGGTACCTTGTAATGATTTTGGTAAGGGTGGCAGTTGACTAGCGTTACTAGCCACCACGGAGGCTGCTTGGGGATTGTTGGCATTTTGGCTGCTTGCCAGCTGTGTGACAATACCTTGCGCGTTTGACTCGTTGTTCTCTACAGCAGCGCTACTGCCCATAAAAAACCAAATTAACACAGCCAATAACACCACTAAGAATCCAATGAGTAATACGACCCAAAACTGTTTTTGTTGCATCGTCTCCTACCTATTACCACCTACCACGGTTTAATCAAGCCAACGTTCATAATAGTTGGTTTTTCAACAAGTTGACATGTTTACGATACAGGGTGACTGGACTGGTTTCAAATAGACTGGTCAAACCTAACACCTGATTGGCGGAGTCCATATGATTCATCAAGTAATCATCCCGCACCACATAGCCCAAGCGGCTCGAGCATTGGGATACCAAGCCATCATTTGGGTCATTGCCAAACGACCAAGCAGTCGCCGCCAACATCCCATCACTCGGGTCAACAACGCTTGTCCAAGTACCTACGCCACTAAATGAATAATAGCGCACGCCATTGACTTGGGTGTCAGCTGGCATACCACAATATGTCTTTGGCATCGCCGCTGGGTATTTTTGGTTAAACGTGGCCGCGTAGTTGCTCGACAACGCATTCACCGCTGCCCAACCATCTTGCTGCTGTAGTTGGGTTGGTGAGATACCCGAACCAATATCCATGCCCGCCCCCACCATGTTAAAAAATGCAATCGCCATTTGTGAGCCAAGATTAAACTCGCCTTGACTGACATCAGCCCCCTCAGCCGCACTCCCCTCAGTGACAGCTTTTACGACCCAGTCTGCCATTTTTGATCCTTGTTCAGGACTTGATACTGCGGTCACTGAGGCGACTTTGTCAGGGGC
>CALJUC010000080.1 GCA_937975585.1 uncultured Moraxella sp.
TGCTGCTGGTGCGGCTGTGGTCAATAGTCAAATCCAACCTGCTCGTAGTTATGATGAGCAAGTGGCTCGTATGACTGTAAACGCCTCGCAAGTTGGCATGAGCGAAACACAACGAAATCAGTTAAAAATTCAAATTAGCCAAACTGTTGAAAATGCGGTACGCAATGGCGGCAATCGTGAAGATGTGGCAAACGCTGGGGCGTTTATGCTCGATAGTGGGGCGTTTACAGTTGCTGAGTTACCTACCGCATTAAATGCCACCGCTAAAACTGCTTTTGCCTCTGGTGCAAATGCAACAGAAATGGCAAATGTTGCAGTAGCTCTCAAGACATTTGGTATTAGTACCGATAAGTTAGCAACCGCCCAAGAAGCTATCTATGTAGGTGGAAAGGCAGGGGCATTTGGGCTGAAGGCACAAGCCAAATTTTTACCATCGCAGTTGGCTCAAGCTAATGTAGCAGGTTATACAGGATTGGAAGGTGTTAAACATTTAACCGCCTTAAACCAAACAGCAATGCTTGTCGCAGGGTCGCAAGATGAAGCAGGAAATTATGTCAGTAATCTACTGGGTAAATTAACTGCACCTGACCTTGCCAGTGCGGTTGCCAAGAATATCACCTTACAAAAAGGCGACTATACCAAAAAAGATGGTAAAAAAACGGTATTTGACCTTGATACTTATTTTCAAAAGCAACGTGAACAAGGGGTTATGCCTGTCCAAGCCCTTTCTAAACTCGTTGACCGTGAGATGGCAGGTAATAAGCAGTATCAAACATTAAAAACTGAAGCCAATAATGCAAGAACGGCTGATGAACGCAGGCAAACACTTGAAGCCATGCAAAAAATGCTAACAGGCTCATTCATTGGGAGTATTTTGACTGATAAAGAAAGCCGTATGGCATTTTTGGCGGCATCGCAAAACAGTCAACAATATAATGAAGTCTATAACCGTATGGACAGTGGTGCAGGTGAGGTTCAAGCGGATAGCCAATGGTTAGGCACTCAAGAATTTGCTACCAATCAACAAAATGTTAATGAACAAATGAACATTAACTATCAAGCATATCTAAAAGTTAATGAAGTTTTAAATACCTATAATACCGCAATGGCGGGTTTTATGCAGAATTATAGCACCCTTGCCACAGGGGCTTATATTGCAGGTGTGGGTCTAGTAGCACTCGGGGGTGCCGCCACGGTTGGTACTTTGATAACTAGATTTGGCAGTCTTGGCGGTGCGATGAATTCAGCAACAACTGGTATCAATGCTCTAGGAGCTTCCAGTGTGGCAGCAAAAGCAGGATTATTAGGTCTTGCAGGTATGGTGGGTTGGGAAATCGGCTCTGCAATTAATGAGCATTTGATTGAGGGTACACAAGCTGGCGACTGGATTGGTGAGAAGGTTACCCAGCTATGGGCAGCATTAGGTAGCGAAACAGCACAACAATCACTAGATGCTATGCAAAAGTACCAACAAATGATTCAAGAGCAACAGCTAACCAGAGATGCAATTAAACAGACTACAACAGCCATTAATCAGACTACCAATGCTATTCGTGGCATTGACCTGAACGTAACTATGCCGCCACCACTAGCACCACCAGTCCGTAACTTAAACCCATATGCACCATTAGCGAATGCTAACCCACAGAATAATGCAAAACGTTGGTCGGTGGTAACATCAGGTGTTGGCGCTGGCCAGCCATAACTCGGAATAACGCCACATAGTACGCCACCCTAAACCCTGTCAAACTACATACGATAGATAAGACAGGGTTTTTTTATGGCTTGGAAAGACACACTTTTTGACGCATCATTCCGGCAAGTACCATTCGAGTGTACCAGTGCCAATGAAAGTCGTGCCAAATCGGTAGTCGTATCCCAACCGCCCTACAGCGACAAAGCATTTGTCAGTGATATGGGTAATGATGCACGTCGCTATACTATTACTGCATTTATTGAGGGTGAAGATTATGAGATTTACCGCGATAATCTCATAATTGCGCTAGATATGCGTGGTGCTGGCGAATTGGTGCATCCGCTATATGGCTCATTAAATGTCCAAGTTATGGACTATTCGATCAAGCAAGACTCAGAATCAGTTGATAGCTGTACGATTGATATTAGCTTTATTGCTGCCATATCTGCTAGCGATACTCAATCGCTATTTCTACCCGTTGCCATTCCACCTGTGTCTGAGCAGGCACCAGCGATTATCTTAGAGCAATCGAGTGCAGCGTTAGAAACCTATCAAGAACAGTTAGAACAAATCAGTAACCCTGAAGCGGTTGCCGTGGCACGCTCAATCCCTGAAAAGGTACGGGCTGAAATTCGTCGGGTGCGTGAAATTTTGCAGGTTAATACCCAACAGGTAAATGACTTATTCAGCCCCCCTGACTGGATTAATGGCATTATCAACGACACCATCGGTTTGATGAATGATATCCCGCTTGATGCTGACCCAGTCGCTAACTGGCGCCGGGTGATCAATCGTATCAAATCAATTGGCGATATGTTTGCTGATACTGATATTGCACCCTTGCGCATGGTCGGTGTAGTGCTACCGGCTGCCATGCAAGCGCAAAGTATGATTGACCTTATAGTCACAGACAGTGAGTTGCAGTCTATTAACCCTATTGAGCTGATTAATGCCAATAATGTGGTGCGTCAGACGATTAACGATACTATTGCAATTGTAAGACGAATTGAGCCTGAGCCAGATGTTGGCATCAATATGCCAAAAATCATTATTGATACACGTAATCAGGTTGCTACCCTTAAAAAAGCCGCTGCACAGCTGCAAAAACTCACTAACGATGCAGTTAATAAAAAGCCGCCGCTAATCCAATATACCGTCAAACGCGCTACGACACTGCGCTTATTGGCGCATCGCTTATATGGTGATCATAGTCGTGCCGATGAGTTATTGACGCTGAATAAAGACTTGGTCAATCCCGGGTTGGTGCAAGCTGGCACAAGGTTAAATATCTATGCCAATTGACCCAAACACATTAGTTGATACGCCATCGACTGACGAACAGATTAGCCAACGATTAGGCGGCATTAAGCTGATTGTTAATGGCCATGAATGCAACCAATGGGATGACATTAATATTGATAGTGATATTGGTATTCCTGCTGATGGTTGGTCATTTGCGTGGTTAGATATGGATATTGCCAATCTACCAGATGACATCAAAAGCGGCGCTGTGTGTCAAATAAGCTATCAAGCGACACCAAAGGATGAAAATATCCAAGCACCAGAACAATCACTCATGATAGGTGTTATTGACCGTATCCAACAGACCATCACCCGTGGACAATTGGCTGTTGTAATTAGTGGACGTGATTTGGCTGGTCAATTGCTAGATACGTCTGTGCCCATCAGGCAAGCGCAGAATATGACACTTGAGGAGATATTACAACAGTTTGTTTTTGACGGTGATTTATCAAGTTTGCCTTGGCGTGTAATCCCTCAAGATGTGAATTGGCTCAAGGCTAAAACTGGCGTACAAGACGGTGAAAGCGTTTGGGATGCAATCAACAAAGCCGCTGAATCGTCAGGGCAATATGTATGGATGTCATCAGATGGTGCGCTGTGTATTGGCAATCCATTTAATGTAAGTCAGCCCTACCCTGTGAGATTGGTTTTTCACAAGCAAAGTGAGCATAACATTATTGATCAACTGGCTTACTCAGAGGACTTATCCAATGCCTATAGTCTGGTCGAAGTCGTTGGCCAAGATGATAAGGGTAAAAACTTTCGTGGCACAGCAACCGATGACAGGTTGACTATCAAACGTCGCAAGATTATCAGTGACGCACGTGCGGAGAACCAAAGCGAGGCCATGCAGTACGCTCAAAAGGCATTGCGTGATAGTTGGTTAAATGCCTATGAGTGCACCATCAACATACCTGATTGGGTATTTTTTGACCTTGGATGGCGACTTACTTTGGAGTCAGATGTTGTACCGCGCTCAACGGGCGAATGGGTTGTCTATGGCCGCACAATGAAGCTTAGCCGTGATGCGGGGAAAACCACTGAATTACGACTGCGAAAATATGATGAGTGGATGCAACCAGTCCAACACGTTGAGTTAGTCAAGGATACCAAGGCAAAAAGCCGTAAGAAAAAACAGGTAACTGTTAAATCAAAAAGGGGCGCGAAATGATTAAACAAATGCGTCAGGCTCTGTATGGCTTTATCAAGCGTCGTGGTGAACCATTGCAAGTCAGTGGGCTATCAGATGAGCTGTTAGATGGCGTTAGACTCATGCAACAAGTCGGATTTTCTAGCGACTTGCCGGTGGATAGCCAAGTGGTAATGGTGCCCATTGGTGGGCGCGCTACCAATATGGTAATTATCGCAAGTTCAGATGCGCCTATTGTTGTCAAAGCAGGCGAAGGTGAAACCGTTATTTATGACCAATTTGGGCATGAACTGCGAATGGGGAAAGATGGCATTAGATCTAACTGTAATTTTTATGTCGATGGTGATGTGATAAGCACTGGCCAAGTCAGTGATGCTCAAGGTTCAATGACAGAAATTCGTCAAACTTACAATACACATGGCCACAGCAATGAAGGTGCAAGCCCACCAAATAAACAGATGAGTTGATATGAAAATAAGCACTGTAACCCATGACTATATCGCAAGTAGGCTGACTGCACCACCTATCAAAGACGTGGTTGAAGCGGCTTACTTACGGCTATCTACTGAAAAAGGTAGTTATTTTACGGATAAAGATTTTGGTAGCGAGCTATATCGACTTAAACGCAGTAAAGATAAGCCACGCATCCGATTACAGGCTATTAACTGGGCAACTCAAGCGTTAGAACCTCTTAAATCACGTTACTTTTTATCTAGCATTACTGTAGTTGAGCAAACGCCTATCAATAAGGGTGTTATCAACCTATTAATAACGCTCACTCACAAAAGTGGAAAAACCTATAAACTCACGCATTCAGTCAAGGTGTCAGGATAATGTACCAAACCCCAACATTTAACCAAATACGAGCAACTATTCTCAATGAGTATCTCAATCAAACGGGACTTGCTATTCCTGACGATAGCGATGCCAGTATTCGTGCTGATGGAACGGCTGCCGTTGTCGAGGGTCTATATGCTCACCAAAACTACATTGTGCGTCAGCTATTCGTGCAGACAGCCGATGAGCCATACTTGTATATTCACGCTGACCAAATCGGTCTACCACGCTTAGGTGGTAGCTTTGCGACTGGTCAAGTCACAGCTATAGCAACAGTGACAGGTACTGAAATTCCTATTGGGACTCGCTTAACAGATGGTAAGGGCTACTATTGGTATACAACAAATAGCGCAATTACCACCGCAGGTAAGCCTGTTACTTTGCAAATCAAAGCTGACAATGTTGGTGCAAGTTATAACCGTGTAGGCAGCCTAATGTGGGTAACTGGTATCGCAGGCGTCATGCCAACTGTAACCATTGATACCTTGTCCGGTGGCAGTGATGGCGAAAGTTTGGAGCGTTGGCGCAACCGATTATGGGAGGCCAAAAAACTAGGAAAGAGCCTGTCACGTTACGAAGACTTACGCCAAGCAGTATTAGGTGTGGCAGGGGTTGCCAATGCTTTTATCTATCCACGCAGACGTGGTGTTGGCTCTGTTGATGTTGCAGTCACTGCTATGGGGGCAAATGGTGCAACATTACCAAGTGATGAGCTACTGACGCAAGCGCAATATGCCCTACAAAATGCTGCGGTGTTTTTTGAGGATGTTAGAGCGTTTAAGCCAACGGCCATCACGCTTAATGTGACTGCTAAAGTAACAGGCGTTAACATTAACAATGGTGAGATTTATAACATCATTGAGCGTTACTTGACTGCATTGGCACCCGCTGAAAGCTACCGTGAGTCGGTGTTATCTGCTTTGATTTTGGGAGTAACGGGTGTGGTGGATGTGGTTCTAACACCGAATCAAAATATCGACCCTACAGTAAGCATGGAACAAGTTGGTTGGATTCGTGCTGGTGTTATTAGTGTCACGCAATAAAGGGCAAAATAATGACGATGACAAATCAAGAAATGATTGCCGATACGTTAATGGCTCACTTACCAAATGGCAGTTATGATACAGCGATTAACACCTTATTATATCATGATGTAATGGCTCACGCCAAGATATTTTCTGATATTTTAGACGCTAATTCATTGGTTTTAAGCAACATTAATAGTATACCGCTTGAGCTTTTAGCAGAATATGAACGTGAGCATGGATTGCCTTTGGCCTGTGGTGTAGATAGCACCCAACTAAATGAGCAAACACGCATTGCTGAACTTGAGCGTGTTATGCGCGAAGGTCATGTTCTGCTTAATCGCCAAGGATTAGAGAGCTTATTTGCTCAGATCGGAAGAGCACACGTCTGAACTCCAGTCA
>CALJUC010000081.1 GCA_937975585.1 uncultured Moraxella sp.
GATGGGCCGCGAGTCTTTTTTATAAGGAGCGTAAGCATGGCGAAACTTACGCCAACCAAACCAAAATCAAACGCTGGAAGACCAACAAAATACAAAGCAGAATTTGCAGAACAGGCTTACAAATACTGTTTACTTGGCGCAGATGATAAAAAATTAGCCTATCTTTTTGAAGTCTCGGAATCAACAATCAATCAGTGGAAAAAAGACCACAAAGAATTTTCGGAGTCCATAAAAAAGGGCAAAGAAATTGCCGATGCTGAAATTGCGGCAAGCCTATTTCACCGCGCCAAGGGTTACTCGCACCCAGAAGACAAGATTTTTAACAACCAAGGCGTTGAGTTAGTTGTACCAACTATCAAGCATTATCCGCCAGACACAACGGCAGCTATCTTCTGGCTTAAAAACCGTCAAAAAGATAATTGGCGTGATAAGCAAGAAGTTGATACCAACGTCAACATGAATATCAATAATTTAACCGACGACGAATTGGATGCAAAAATTCAGGCACTGATGAATGGCAACTCGTGATAAAAAACTTGAGCTATTGGCATTGCTTGAAGAAAAGCGCAGACGCGATGACGTATATCGCTATAAGCAGTTTGGTGAAAAACTCTATCCAATCCAACGTGAATTAGTCAAACGCACCGCAGACTATAGCCAAGTATGCTTTATGGCAGCTAACCGTGTCGGTAAGACAATGACTGGTACTTACATGGATTCTATTCATGCACTTGGTCATTATCCCGATTGGTGGGATGGTTACGCATTTGACCATGCGCCCCTAATTTGGCTACTTGGTTATTCTGGCGAAAAATGTCGTGACCTTTTGCAAAAGCCTATCTTTGGCAGGCGTGATGATAGCGGCTGGATTGGTGGCTTAATTCCACCTGAATACATCCTTGACCACGAATCGATGACAGGTACACCAAACGCGATGCGAACCGTGTATGTGCGTCATGGCGGTGGTGGCGATGTTCAGTATGGCGTATCAACGGTGCAATTTTGGTCATATAGCCAAGGTCAGCACGCTTTGATGGGTGACAGCGTTGATTGGTTTCATATTGATGAAGAGCCGAAAGACCAAACGATTTATCCGCAGGTGCTAACGCGTACCGCTACAGGCGATAAGGGTAACGGTGGACGTGGTATTTTGACGTTTACGCCTGAGAATGGTCGCACCGAATTGGTTGTCCAATTTATGGATAATCCGGCAACCGGGCAAATCATGCTGAATGCCGGTTGGGATGATGCACCTCACTTGAGCGAAAGCGTTAAGCAGACATTGCTTGAATCCTATCCAGCGCACCAACGTGATATGCGTACTAAGGGTATTCCAATGCTTGGTCATGGTCGTATCTATGACTTAAGCGAAGAATTTATTACGTGTGACCCATTTGAAATACCTGATCACTTCATGCTGATTGATGGCATGGACTTTGGTTGGGACCACCCGCAAGCACAGATTCAGTTAGCCATAGACACCGAAAACGATATGTTTTATGTGACGCATGGTTGGAAGCAGCGACAAGTTTCACCCGATCAGGCTTGGACAGCGACAAAATCATGGTCGAAAGATGTACCTACTGCTTGGCCACTTGACGGACTCCAAACCGAAAAAGGCTCAGGCAAACAGCAAAAAGCCTACTACAAAGAAGCCGGATTTAAAATGCTTGGTGAGTATGCCACTTGGCCAGATGGTTCCAATGGTGTTGAAGCTGGCTTGCTTGAAATTCTTTTGTTGATGCGTGCGGGTAAATTTAAAGTATTTGCGGGCTTGCGTGATTGGTTTAATGAATTTTTGCAATACCACCGCGATGAAAAAGGCAAAATCGTTAAGACAGGTGATGACTTGATGGATGCGACACGTTACGCGTACATGATGCGCCGCTTTGCTATCCAAAAAGGCTTGGTCGGTAAGCAAAAAGTTAAAGCGATACCAAAACCCCTTAAGAAAGGCTGGATGAGTTAATGAGCGATAAAATACTAGACGAAACCAAAACGCGCTTGAAACAAGCCGAGGACTACTGGCAAGAAAACTATCAGCGCGGCGTTGAAGATAAAGAGTTTGTCACAGTCGAAG
>CALJUC010000082.1 GCA_937975585.1 uncultured Moraxella sp.
GTTCAGACGTGTGCTCTTCCGATCTTTATTTTTATAAAGTATTGATTTCATTATTAATAAAAATTGTTCAAAAAATGAACAATTTAACCGAATGAATGATGGTTTGTGGGTTAGCGCTTGTCAAGTTTTGAGTTATCCACATAGTTATCCACAGCTTTTGTGGACAAGCGAATAACTTATTGATTCTATGAAAATTGTGGTAAATCTAACTGATGGTCATAGCAGTAAATCTATCAGTAGCCATACAAACTACTGATAGATTTAGTCGAGTTATCGTATGCGTGAAACATACCATAGCAAATGATGATGACAGTTCGATTACTCTGTTAAATCATCATCATTTTGTAATGTTGTAGGGGCGATGTTGGCGAGCGTGGCGTTATCAGTACGTTCAAACTCTTCTTTTACAGGTAACAGCAAGCTAGCCTGTTCGGGCGGCAAGATTTCGAATGGATCGACACCAAACTCACCCAATAACTGCTGTAGTCGTTGGCTTGCCATTTGTACCTGTAGTAGCGCATGACCTTGTTCGTTATACGCAATCTGTTTGATAACATCAAGCTTGTGTAGTTCGTGCTGAAGCTGACCAAAATTGGGTGGTAAGGTCAGGTCAAATGCCTGTAATTGGCCGACCACTAGCTGTTGTACTGCAAGGGTTAACTCATCGATACCTTGCCCCGTATGCGCAGAAATGTACACGCGATTGGGTTTACCGGCTTCACTGTAACCGATATGTGGCGGTTCACCTGTCAGGTCAATCTTGTTATACACGCTCAAAGTAGGCACATTGTTATCAATCTCAGCCAGTACGTTTTTGACCGCTTCGATTTGTTCGTGCATGTCGTCACGACTGCTATCGATGACATGTAACAGCAAATCCGCTTCTAGGGTTTCTTCAAGCGTTGCGTGGAAAGCTTCGACCAATTCGTGTGGTAGGTGGCGCACGAAACCTACCGTATCCACCAATACCACATTACCCACGCCCGGCCAAGCCAAGCTACGTAAAGTTGGGTCAAGGGTCGCAAACAACTGATTGGCCGCGTAGATATTTTCGTTAGTCAGGCGGTTAAATAGCGAAGACTTGCCAGCATTGGTATAACCGACCAATGAAATAGTCGGTACGGCTGATTTTTGGCGTTTGGCACGGCCTTGGGCGCGTGTTTGTTTGACTTTATCAAGTTTGGCTTTGAGCTGACCCACGCGAATTTGGAGTAAGCGACGGTCAGTTTCAAGTTGGGTTTCACCCGGGCCACGTAGACCGATACCGCCTTTTTGACGTTCCAAGTGCGTCCAACCACGTACCAAGCGTGTGGCAAGGTGGTTTAGCTGCGCCAGTTCAACTTGTAATTTACCCTCATAAGTGCGCGCACGCTGGGCAAAAATATCCAAAATCAAACCCGTGCGGTCAAGTACACGGCACTTGACCAAGCGTTCTAAGTTACGCTCTTGGGAGGGCGTCAAGCTGTGGTTAAAGATGACAATATCCGCTTCATGGTCAGCGACTAATTGGGCGATTTCATCGGCCTTACCAGTACCAACAAAATACTTGGCATCCGGCTTACTACGCGTACCTGTGACTAGGGCTTGCTTGGTGGCGCCAGCCGAATCGACCAACAGCTCAAATTCCTCCAAATCATCTGGGTCAGTCAGATGGGTAATGGTTAAGTGTACTAAAATGGCTTTTTCGCCACCTTCATATCTATCAAAATATTCCAATCCAATATCCTTACAGGGGTTT
This sequence comes from uncultured Moraxella sp., assembly GCA_937975585.1. Classification (GTDB taxonomy): domain Bacteria; phylum Pseudomonadota; class Gammaproteobacteria; order Pseudomonadales; family Moraxellaceae; genus Faucicola. The sequence goes on from CALJUC010000082.1 coordinate 1,739, forward strand.
AGCAAACAATTTTAATCAAACCAATTCTTATAATAGGGGCATTATCCATAACTTTCAGCCGATTTCTGCCAAAATTACAATTAATAACGACTGGCATGGTAAAACTTGAGCGATGCACGCGCTGAGCACTTATGGTAAGCACTAATACTACCCTAAGCTATTTTTGGCAAAATAAAAGTGCGCTTAATCTCAGAATACCCGATAATTAAGCGCCTATCGCAAAAAAATTGCTATAATTTGCCAATTTATAAGGTATAATAAAGCTGATTAGCGGTAGTTAACGTCAGCAACTGGATAGTTATAGCCATTTATCGGAATAATTGACTTTAGTTTTGAAAAACGCCAATCAATGACGGTGATTTTTATTGGTTGCTGGCAGGTTATCATTATTAAAACTTGGATACTTTATGACAACATCTAACGAATCGCCTAATCCAACAAAGCATCAAGCGCAAGCAAAGTCTAAGCCGTTATCAGCGGCATCGTTGACGCATTGGTTAATGACCGGTAGCAAGCTGTTATTAACCCCGGATACCTATAGTAAACGCAATCTAAGGGCACAGTGGCAGCGCAGTAAGCGTGTGGCAAATTTGGCACTCGCTATTCAAAAGGGTGCAGGCTACGCGTGGCATGTGGACCAGACACCAAATATCGCGCAAGGCGATATTATTGGTTATATCCAAAAATTCTGTCGTACGTCATTAAAAGCGCTAGAAATCGAGGTAATTGAAGTCGAGCCGATTCCGCAGCAATACAGCCAAGTTAAGACGGACAGTCAGGGTCAATCTGTACAAACGGGCGTGCTATGGGCAAGTAACCATGTGTCATGGCTTGATATCCCTGTGATTGGCAGTATTATTCCGACGTTCTTTTTATCCAAAGCTGAGATTGCCAAATGGCCTGTGATTGGGTGGATGGCAACGACCGCGAATACCTTATTTATCTCGCGTGGGTCAGGCGATGCCGACAGTGTGACCCAACAGATGGAAAAGTTCTTGCATGATGGTTATCCCGTGGTGTTTTTCCCAGAAGGTACAACCAGTGATGGGCGCAATGTTCGCCGCATTCATGGCAAGTTGTTACAAGCGGCGATGGACACCCAAGTACCGATTCAACCGATTGTGATTTGCTATGTCGATGAGCATGGTAACTTTGATGAAGCCATTCCGTATTATGGCAATATGAATATGCTGCAAAGCGTGAAGCGTGTCTTGGATAATCGTCCGGCAAAGGCGTATGTATTGCCGCTTCAGCCAATCATCCCAGGCGATAAAACACGTAGCCAGTTGACCGAGTTGTTACAACAACGCATGAGCGATGGGCTTGCGCGCCTACAACAAAAAGTCATCAGTCAACAGCAGTCATAATTTTTTCGATGCCTTTACTGAATGGGCGGGATAGTAAAGGCATTTTTACCTGCGTGGTTCTCATCAGATGACCACGTGTATTGATCTGGGTTAACCAGATAGTTTTTAAGCAATGAGGATAGTTATGCGTACTGACATGTTTCAACAAATATTAGATGATTTAAACAGCTCATCAACCGACGTCGAGGCATCTGCGATTATTTCGACTGACGGCTTGATGATTGCTTCAGCGTTACCTATGGGTATTGATGAAGACCGTGTGGGCGCAATGTCTGCTGCGTTATTATCATTGGGTGACCGTGCGGGTCGCGAGTTGGCGCGTGGTAGCATTGAGCGCGTTTTGGTACAGGGTGAAAAGGGCTATGTCATCATGTCAGCGTCAGGCACTGAAGCCGTACTGACGGTATTAACCAAGCCAAATGCCAAATTAGGCCTAGTGTTCTTGGACATCAAACGCGCGGCTGAAGCATTGTCAAAACTCATTTAGCACGTGGCAGTTGGTAACGACGGCGCTGGGTTTTGCACAGCGTTTAGTGACCGCTTATGATAACGATAATGATGTGATGCGAAGTCGGCGGTCAACATAATGTGTCAATCTGACATAGCGACCGCTAATACCTATAATTAACATTCAACTTAATCATATATTAAGTCATCTGAGGAGTTTTGATGGCACCTGTCCAACTTTCCGATATGAATAAACCTGCCGGTGAAAGTACCGAGCATCGCTTAACTTATTATGACGGCAGTAGCCGCATCGTGTATACCACAGACAATGAGTTACCCTATCCCGATGGTAAATTAATTGTGTCACGCGTGGATTTAGAAGGCAATATTACCCATGCCAATGACGCATTTGTCGATATTAGCGGTTATGCCATGGATGAGTTAGTCGGCAAACCACACCATATCCTACGTCATCCTGATATGCCAAAAGCTGCGTTTAAAGACTTGTGGGATACGGTCAAGGCTGGTAATAAGTGGCATGGCTATGTCAAAAACTTGTGTAAAGATGGCAGCTATTATTGGGTGTATGCCACGGTAGTGCCTAATGTACGCCGTGGTGAAACCGTGGGTTATACCTCTGTACGTCGTAAGCCTTCACGCAGTAAAATCGTTGAAAGTGAACAATTGTATGCAAAGATGCTACAGGAGGAAAAAGCATGACGGTAAATTTATTAATCGCCCCTGATTTTGCCCCTGAGCGTTTTGCCGGTTGGCATATGCTCAATACCATGCTACAAAAACGTGCCAATCTTAAAATGCATCTGTTAACCCCAGCCAATGCAGATGAACAAAGTGACATCATTGAACAGGGCAATGTGGATATTATTTATGCCAATCCTTTTGATGCGGCTTATCTCATCCGTGAAAAAGGCTATCAAGCCGTCGCACGTCCGATTGGTAAATCGGATGAAATGGTAATTGCTAGCAAAGCCGATGCTGGCATTAACCAATTAGAAGACTTAAAGCCGGGTTGTAAGATTGCCATGGCGGATAACCGTGACGTCAAGTTAATCGGTCTGCGTTTGCTAGAAGCCGTTGATTTGACCGACAGTGATATCGAGTGGCATACCACAGAAAACTACCAAGCTGCCGCGCGTGAACTCATCAAAGGTAATGCGGATGCCGCATTCTTTTTAGCCGAAGTGTATCATGGGTTATCACGTTTGACACGCTCACAATTAAATGTCTTGATTGAAAGTGACCTAAACGATATTAGCCATGTGGTCTTGGTCAAAGAAACGGCCACCGGTAATCAATTATTGCTCGATGGGTTATTGGGTCTTGGCCAAGATGCTGATGGTCAAGCGGTATTGGCTGAGCTAGGTATGCCAGCTGGTTTTGAGCGCATGAGCGAAGAAGATGGCGAATTTATGATTGACCTGATGGATACCTTGCTTGATTAGGCCGTGTCGATGAACGCGTTGTTATATAAAAAATGCGTAATTGCTTACCCTCATATGGTTAACTTAGCAATTACGCATTTTTTATATAACAAGGGTAGCCATATCCGCGCTAATCTTATCAGCCGCAAGTCTTGTGCTGTTTGTTTTAGCACAATTGCCAAAATTATTTGCCATAAATTCATGTGTAGCGTGATAAGGGATGAATAGCCCAATTATTGACCTAATTAGCTAGAAGCATGGCTTGCAAGCCTCTAGATTACATGGTTAAATAATCGCTAGCTTTTATCCATCTCCGCCTACGTTTTATCGGGATTTAAAAACCGATTAGTTGTTTAAGGCTATCTTAAGGACACCCCATGTACGAACTTGCCAGTCATGGCCGCAAAAAATACTATAAAAATTGGATAAACTATCGATTATATAGTCGTCAGCTGCTGCGCCAAACGATGAACACGGATTTACATACCAGCCGTATCATGATGGCCTTAGAGTTAGACGAACGTGAGCCATTGCAAGGGGCATTAGCGGATATGTTTTACGGTTGTTGGTATGACGTACCGTATTTTGGTCCGCGTATGCTGGCGCAAGTTGAACATAAGCTAAATCCAAAAGTCTTGGCGGATTTTACCGAGTGTCTAGGTGGCAAACATTATGTCACTGCAGTAACGCCATTGGCCACGCGTTGGAGTGTCTTAGTCAGCCCCTCGATGCGTGCCTTTGACCACCAACTGCGTATTTCAGCCGATGACTCGCGCAAGGTCGCTGATTCAGTGATTAGCAACCTTATTGATATCTATGAAGAAGAAGAGGACGATGAGGAACGCGATATGATGATTGCTGAGGTCGAAAACGAGTTCTTTAACCACTGTATCGCCACGGATGACCGATTAGCGTTTTCGTTGGTGTGGTGGGGGCTCGCAAAAAAAGACTGGGAGTTTCACGATAATTGGATCCGTCAACGTCAGTTTTTTGAGCAAAAAATCGCTGATAGTGTCCGTTATAATATCGTGACCGTTTAATTGAGTATATTTCGTTATCAGCTAACGTGCCGTTAGCGAAGTTGTAAATTCAGCAAGTGGCAATAGGCATGAAAGAGCGGTAACCCGAAGTCATCTATAACATCTATGTCAATGCTGTGAAAAAATCCATTTAACCTATTTATTTTGCCAAGGAACTACCATGGCCAATCAAGAAAGTCAGACCTATGTAATTTTGACCCCTGCGGGTGTGCTACATGGCTTTTCACAAATCGACCCCAGTGAACAACAACGGGCATTACAGGCAATGTTAGCACCTGAGCAGACGCTATCAGCGTATGAGTGGGGCGAGCGCTACAGCGACTTGTGGTTAGATATATTTATTGAGGAAGGTTGGGTAGAGTTGTTAGAAGCCCCGATCTTGGCACCCCAAGTGCAGCTAGATAACTTCTTACGTTATGTATCGGCAAGCTTGTCGGGTAGCCGCCGCGTGGCGATTGCCTCGGATGAGGGTTTCTGTATTGCCAAACTTGGCTTTACCCAAGAAGAGGCTGATACCTTGTGTGTGGCGGCAGCAGACTTCTTTAGCTTCTTGCAACGCCAGCGCCAACGCGGTTGGGCGGTGCAGGGCCAAGCGGTGTCATTCTTCTCAACGATTGATATGTTGCTACCGAATACTAGTTTCGTCTTCTTATGGATTAACGATGCGGGTTATTGGATTATTATTGAAGACGAGCCACTGCTGAATAACCGTGCGTTTGTTGAATTGGTATGGGGTATTAAATCAACCGGTGAGCGCTTTAAACGGCGTGCACAAGTTGGCGTTGAGGAAGAAACTGATGCATCTGATACTACCGAAGTATCGGATGCTTCTGATACAACTGAAGCGAGTGCCCAACCTTAATCTTAGCGCGTTAGGCTATCAAAAGAAGTTATAAAAAAAGCCGTTGATAATCCAACGGCTTTTTTGTGCTTATTATCAAGCTAGCCAATCTAATGTCATGGTTTATAACATCATGGCGAGTTCAATGTAACCTTATCTAAATTCAAAACAGTTAGCTAAATTTAACGGCTTGGCTGTCTTTTGGCGTGACTTTGATGATTTCAACTTTAAAAATCACATTTTGTCCCGCTAATGGGTGGTTAAAATCAACCTTAATTTCATCGTCATTGACGGCGCTCAATACCCCAACCAAGGTGCTGTTACCTTTATCCGCAAATTCCATCAACATACCGACTTCTGGCTCAGCACCCGTCAGCGCAAACTGCGCAGGGGTAAAGGTTTGTACGTTGTCCGGATTCCATTGGCCAAACGCTTGCTCGGGTGCCAAGTGTGCGGTACGCGTATCGCCCGCTTGTAGGTTCATCAATACACTTTCAAAGCCTTCGAGTAAACTACCATCACCGATGGTTAAGCTAACAGGTTCAGGACGCTCAAAGGTTGAGTCAATTGCGGTACCATTCTCAAGGCTTACCGCAAAGTGTAGCACCACATGACTGCCTTGGGTAATGCGTGTTTGCTCATTGGGTGTAACAATTTCGTTATTCATAAGGGTCATCTTATTGTTTATTCAGTCGTGCATGACAAGTTTAGTGTTTTGGATGGCGTTTTGGCTCCAAAAAGAACGCATCAATCAGTACCAAGGCTACCCCAATATTGATGGCGACATCGGCAATGTTAAAAATAGGAAAGTGCCAACTATCCGCATAGTGAACATGCAAAAAGTCAATCACATAGCCCAATCGCACACGGTCAATCAAGTTACCTAATGCACCTGCCATAATCAAGGCCAAACCACTAGCTAACACACGTGCAACTTTTGGAATACGGGTCAAATACCAACCAATCCCCAATGACACGCCCAACGCTAAAGCCGCAAATAGCCATTTTTGCCAACCACCTTTATCGGCCAAAAAGCTAAAGGCCGCACCGTAGTTGTGCGCCAACGTAAAGTTGAAGATTGGCTCAATAATCGGTAACGTCTGATATAGCTGATAATTATGCTCAAAATATAGTTTGGTGAGCTGGTCAATGACAATCGTAAGGAGTGCTAAGCCATACCAAACCACGGCTTTGCTACCCAATGGTAGTAAAGCCGGTTTTGCACTCGCAGTTTGCGTTGTATTAGACGCAGAACTAGGCTCAAAATTAGGCATAGTGCCGTACCTCACCGGTACCATCTGGTAAATTGGTCACGCAGCGGCCGCAGATATGCGGATGGGCAGGGTTGGTGCCAATATCAGTGACGATATGCCAACAGCGCACGCATTTTTCGCCTTCGGCTGGTGCCACTTGAACGGCCAAGTTTTGGTTTTCTAACTCGGCTGCGGTAAGTTCAGCAGGCTTGTCCGCAAAGTCATGTAGGCTTACACCACTGGTTATAAGCACAAAGCGTAACTCATCGCCCAATTTTGCCAAGGCATTGGCCATGTCGCCATTGCTATAAATTGCAACATCGGCTGATAAGTTGGCATTGATAAGTTTTTGCTCACGTGCGCTTTCTATGGCTTTGTTTACGGCTTCTTTGGCTGCCAAGATTAGTTGCCAGTCATTTTCAGTCACATCATCCATGTCAACTGCTGGGAACTCATACCACTCTTGGGTAAAGATGTAGCCATTCCCTTGCTCTTTATTTGAGCCTTTTAATACCTCCCACGCTTCTTGTGCAGTAAATGATAGGATTGGTGCAATCCAACGCAATAACGCATGGGCGATATGGAAAATCGCGGTCTGTGCTGAGCGGCGTGCTTGGCTATCGGCTTTGGTGGTGTACTGACGGTCTTTGATGATGTCTAAATAGAAACCGCCCAAGTCTTGCGAACAGAAACCAACCACGGCTTGACACACTTGGTGGAAATCCATGTTGGTATAAGATTCGCGGATTTCGTTTTGTACCGCTTGTGCGCGCGTCAGGATATATTTATCTAGGCTGACCAAGTCATTGGCTGCGACCATATCGGTTGCAGGATCAAAGTCATCGGTATTGGCAAGTAAGAAGCGGATGGTGTTACGAATACGGCGATACATATCCGTGGTGCGGTCAAAACCTTCTTTTGACACCGTCATTTCATAACGGTAGTCGCTTGAGCCAACCCATAGACGTAAAATATCCACGCCAAGTTTATTAGCGATATCTTGTGGTTCAAAACCTTTGGTATTACCTTTTGATTTTGACAGCTTGTAACCTTTGGCATCCACGGTAAAGCCATGGGTTAACACTTGCTTATACGGTGGACGACCATAAATCGCTTCACTGACCAATAGCGATGATTGGAACCAGCCACGATGCTGATCCGAACCTTCTAGGTACAAGTCAGCCGGGTTGGTTAACTCGCCACGGTTATCGAGTACGGCAAAGTTGGTCGCCCCAGAGTCGAACCATACGTCAAGGGTATCAGTCGCTTTGTTATATTCTGCGACATCCGCACCGATAAACTGCTCCGCTGGCGCATCAAACCAAGCTTCTACGCCGCCTTGCTCAATCAACTGTGCCACTTGTTCTATCAAGCTTTCAGTATTTGGGTGCAACGTGCCAGTGTCTTTATGGATAAAGAATGGAATTGGCACGCCCCAAGTACGTTGACGCGAGATACACCAGTCAGGACGACCGTGCATCATGGCTTCGATACGGTTTTGTCCCCAAGCCGGAGTCCACACTACATTTGGAATATCATGCAATGCTTGCTCGCGTAAGCCTTTGGTTTGCATGCTGATAAACCACTGAGGCGTCGAGCGGAAAATAATCGGTGTCTTATGACGCCAGCAATGCGGATAACTGTGGGTAATCGTGTTGTGCTTTAACAGATGACCGGATTCTTGAAGGGTTGCGATGATTTGCGGTTGCGCTTTGTAGATATGCTCACCGACAAATACCTTGGCTTCAGGTAGGTAGACACCATTACCGCCGACTGGGTTTTCGGTTGGTAGGCCAAATTGACGACCAACATTATAGTCATCGACACCGTGGGCAGGTGCGGTATGCACAAGACCCGTACCACTATCGGCAGTCACATGCTCGCCTGTGATGATAGGCACTTGACGCTCAGGGATTAATGGATGCTGGGCGCGTAAGACCATCAACTCACTGCCTTTGACCGTCGCTAGTACGCTGTATTCTTCAATGCCAAAGACACTCATCAAATGCGCAAGCAAGTTATAAGCCACGATAAAATGGCCTTTTTCGGTTTTGACCACGCTATATTCAAGCGCTTCGCTGACCGTAATTGCTTGGTTGGCCGGTAGCGTCCAAGGGGTCGTTGTCCAAATGACAGCTTGTAGTTTGCCCTCAACGGTTTGGGTCGCAGCTAGCGCATTACGATTCACAATATCAAAGCCCACATAGATGGCGTCTGATTTTTTGTCTTCGTATTCAACTTCAGCTTCGGCCAATGATGAGCCACAGTCCAAGCACCAGTTAACGGGCTTCATACCACGAGTAATATGACCGTTAGCATAAATACGACCTAAGGCACGCACGGTATCCGCTTCTTGCTTAAAGTTCATGGTCAAATACGGATTGTCCCAATCACCGACCACGCCTAAGCGTTTAAAGTCAGCCATTTGTAGCGCGATTTGGCTGTTGGCATAATCGCGGCAGGCTTGGCGAAACTCAGTTGGGCTGACAATCTCACCGTTACGCGCTTTGTCTTTGTGTGGTTGGCCGACTTTACCGATGATACCTTCAACTTTTTGCTCAATCGGTAGACCGTGACAGTCCCAACCTGGCACATAAGGTGCGTCATAGCCGTCCAAGGTCTTGTACTTGACGATCATGTCTTTTAATACTTTATTGACCACGTGACCTAAGTGAATTTGGCCGTTGGCATACGGTGGGCCATCATGTAGCACATATTTTTCACGGCCTTGACGGGCTTGACGAATTTGGGCATACACATCATCAGCAAACCATTGCTCAAGCCACTTTGGCTCGCGCTTAGCAAGGTCGCCGCGCATAGGGAAGGCGGTATCGGCAAGGTTTAGCGTGTCTTTATAGTCGATGGGTTGTGATTGGTCAGACTGGCTCATGAGCGTCCCTAGAATATGACAAACAGAAATATGGCAAATAAAAAAATGATAACAGGGTATTATATGTTAAAACTTGCCGCTTGACAAAGTATGGTGATGCTTTATTGACGAGTAAGCATCAGTTTGGGTAAGCTTAACAAAGGCTGTCAATATCTGTGGCGATTGGCTAACGAACAAAATAAAATAGATAACTTAACCCGATAGAATCAATAATCACGTGACTGAGCAAAACCACCCACCGAATCGCGATAAAATCCTTTCAAAAAAATGGCTAATCGCTAACTGGCAACGCCTTGCTTGGGGTATTGCTGGTGGGGTGTTTTTTATATTGGGATTGGTGGGGTTTGTCTTACCCGTTGTGCCCTCTACGCCATTTTTATTATTGACAGCGGCGTGTTGGGCAAAAAGCTCGGTACGGTTTCACCAATGGCTCGTGCATCACCCTTTGTTTGGTAAATTGATTCGTGACTGGCAAGACAATGGCGCTATTCCATTATCGGCTAAAGTTGTCGCCATCGGTATGATGGTCATTTCCTGCACGGGTCTATTTTTAACCTTACCTGAAGAACAGATATGGCTGGCATGGCTAAGTGTGGCGGTTTGCTTAGTCGTGGGCGGTTGGATGGCTTCAAGGCCTAATAAGTAAACGGTTAAAGCAAATAAGCAGTCAGTAAGTTACTGAAAAAATTGCTTCTGTACGCTCTTACATCGCTAATCACGCTGAACGGCGTTGTAACAGATTCGACCAACGCAGTAGGATGGCAAACACCGCAGGCCAAAAACAGGTATTAATGATATCGTGTAAATTATCCGGATAATGCCAATGTTTCTTATTGATAATCTCTCGATAGTCTAAGATTTCACCCAATATCGCAATCAAGAATACGACAAATAGCGCAAGCCAAGGGCGCACTCTCGAGCTGAGTTGGGAATACTGCTTTAACAGCCAAAGCGTTACCAAGAATACGGTTAACCCAACATACACATGGAGTGCATCCTTTTCCAGTTGGGTCAAGGCCATAATTTGGGATTTATAGTCTTGAAAAGTCATAAGTCAGTCATTGAGTTAGGCAAATTTGCTTGACGCCAAACTAGCAAGTCTTTGACATCTTGATGAATACCAGTTTTTAACGCATCAAGGCTTTCGTAGTGACGTTCACCATGCAAAAAGTGCAAAAAGGTTACCGTTAATTCACGGTCATACAAATCACCCGCAAATTCAGGGAAAAATACCTCAAGGCGCCAGTCCTGACCGTCAATGGCAGGGCGTGTGCCGACATTGGCCGCACCAAATAAGCTACCCGGTGTCAAACCTGTAACGCCCGTTTTGCCATCTTGAGCCAAACTTGCCAAGTCCGTGCCATCGGTTGCTACCACAGACACACCAAAGATACCATGAAGCGCAGGCTTAATCCGGTCAAGCGTGATATTAGCGGTCGGAAAATCTAATGTGCGCCCGATTTTATCACCGTGCATCACCTTGCCCGTAATCGCATAATCACGGCCTAATAAATGCGTCGCGGTCGCCAAGTCACCGGTTAGTAAGCTATCGCGAATCCGTGTCGAACTGATGCGTTCATCATGGTGCTCGTGGTCAGTAATCGTGTGTAACACGTGGACAGGTAGGCCAAAGTTTTGTAAAAATTCACTATCGCCTGTGCGATCATGACCAAAGCGAAAATCATCGCCCAATACCAGACGTTTTACGCCAAGTTTGACCAACATTTGGGCAAAGTCTTCAGCCGATAAATTGCGAAACGCATCATCAAAACGCGCCACAATCAAGGTATCAATACCAAGCTGCGAGATAATCGCGGCTTTTTCGGCAAAATTGGTCAACCGAGCCGGGGCTTTTTCAGGGGCAAAAAACTCACGAGGCTGAGGCTCAAATACCATCGCCATACTAGCGAGTTGATGGGTGTGCGCCCAATCCTTAACCTGAGCAAGCATGGCTTGGTGGCCCAAATGGACACCGTCAAAATTGCCGATGGTGAGCGCCGAATCGGGTAGACGGCGGTTGTCAGCAATCAGATCAGCTAACTGAAAAATATGCATAAATAGTCATCTATAAGTTAACAGCGTCGCCATTATCGTCAATCGATAATAGCCCGCAACCCTGGCAATAGCTTGCACAGTGCCTATGTAAGACAAGAGTAAGACAGGGTGAAAAAGGCTTTATTATAAGGTAAAAATATTGCTAACATAGTGTTTTACTAAAAATAATATCGGGGAAACTGATGACTGACGTGTTACCTATTACTATTCGCTATGCCCAAGCAGATGATATTGCTGCGGTCGTGGCTATCTATAATCAAAGTATCCCAACCAAGCAAGCCACTGCTGAGCTAACGCCAGTGACGATTGCTGATAAACAAGACTGGTTTGATGGTCATATTAACCGACAAGCGACGCGCCCGATGTTGGTCGCTGTCAAAGATAATCAAGTGGTTGGTTGGGGTGGTTTTACCGATTTATACAGTCGTGAGGCATACAATATCAGTAGTGAAATCAGTATTTATATTGATGAACAGGCCAAAGGGCAAGGTATGGGTAAGGCACTACTGCTCAAACTGCTTGCGATTGCACCCAGTCTAGGGATTCAACAAGTGGTCGCCAAAATCTTTGCCCACAATCAACCTAGCTTGCAACTGTTTGATAAAATGGGATTTGAGTCATGGGGCGTATTGCGCCAAGTGTGTGATATGGACGGTTTTATCGCGGATGTGGTGATTTTGGGTAAGTCAGTCAGTAACGCGGATGCGGATAAAGGCAACGAATAGTCATTAGCCAAGTGATAAAAAATCAAGCATAGCCTTATGATGCTATGCTTGATGGTATATTTTAAAAGTGACGAACGTAAACTAGCCTATAACGATAGGTAACTAGCGAAATTGCGTCGATGAGGTAGGGGCGGTCTCTTCTTGTAATAAAGAAAAATCGGCTTCATCGGCTCGATGATTGCTATGGCGGCTTTCCAGCTTGATAAGTAAGCGCAAGTCATTGGGCGAGTCCGCATGCTGAATAGCGTCTTTATAGGTGATTTCGCCATTTTCATACAAATCAAACAACGCTTGGTCAAAGGTTTGCATGCCAA
>CALJUC010000083.1 GCA_937975585.1 uncultured Moraxella sp.
TGATTACTGACTTGCCAAAAGACGACGCTGGCGCTGCTGCCATGGGTGGTATGGGTGGTATGGGCGGCATGATGTAATCTAGTATTACATCTCGTCTATAGCAGTCAGTTATAATCTATAGCTTAAATCAAAACCCTGTTAGACGTAAGTTTAACAGGGTTTTTTCTATGATTTGTCCAAATGCTTTACAGCAAAGTGTAGCAATTGCCAAAGTTGCTGCTGCTGTTCCTGTATGGCGTTCCAAATGGCATCTTCTGACATGACGCTATATTCACCTTCCGTGGTCAAGTTCAAGTCTTCGCCGTGCTCAAGCCTTTCAAATAAGTCTCGATACTCGCCTTGCAAATAAAACGCTTCAAGCTGTGCCATTAACTTAACGCTTTTTTTCCAGTCTTTTTGCGCTTGTACAAGTTTGGGCTGTAGGGCAAGCCACTCACGATAAATGGCTTGAACCTCATCAATACGCTGCTGGGCAGATACTTTATCCATCAGTTAACCTCTCTTCTAAACACATATTCAGTGCTACTCGACGCATGGTCCACAAATTTATAACCTTCTAAATTAAATGCTTTAAGCTCTTCCACTTGGGTCAATTGGTTCTCTGCCGCAAAACGCACCATTAACCCGCGTGCCTTTTTGGCATAGAAGCTTACCACTTTATATTGACCATCTTTGCCGTCTTCAAAACGAGGTGTGATAATGTCAGCATCAATGTTTTTCGGATTTACCGATTTAAAGTATTCATTGGATGCCAAATTAATCAGTACCTTGCTACCGCTTTCGGCAATACGCTGATTAACCAACGCTGTGATTTGATGACCCCAAAACTGGTATAAGTCTTTGCCTTTTGGATTGGCTAATTTGGTACCCATTTCTAGGCGATAGGGCAGCATTAAGTCTAGTGGCTTTAAAACACCGTATAAGCCTGACAGAATCCCAACATGGCGATTCAAATAACTGATTTGTGACTCATCCAAATGATAAGCGTCAAGACCGGTATACACATCGCCATCAAATAGATACACCGCGGGCTTGGCAGGCGTATCGCACTCAGTGGTAAAGAGTTTGTCTGTGTCCCATGTCCATTGTTGATTGCGTAGTGCGTTGGTTTGGGCGAGCTTGTCTGAAATGCCCATCAACGCAGATAAATCTGTTGGCTCTAGTGGCTTAAGTACCGCCATCAACTCACAGGCTTGTTCCATCAATGCTGGTTGGCTATAGCTGTCAGACAAGTTTAAAGGTACCGCATCGGTTTCGTTGAGGTTTTTGGCAGGGGAAAGTAACAAATACATAGTGTCAGACGTGATTAATCCAGTTTGATTTTATCTTTAAGTAAAAATTCCATCAGCGCTTTTTGCGCGTGTAGGCGATTTTCTGCTTCATCCCATACCACAGCGCGTGGATCATCGAGTAAATCATAGCTGATTTCTTCGCCACGATGCGCGGGCAAACAGTGCATAAATAACACTTCAGGGTCAGCTTTATCCAGTAATGAGCGCGTTACCATATATTGAGCAAAGCGACGGGCACGGGTGTTTTGCTCGTTTTCTTGACCCATACTCGCCCATACGTCAGTGGCAATTAGGTGAGAGCCTTTGACGGCTTCATTGACATCTTCGACCAAATCCACGCAATGCGAGTATTGCTTGATTAAGTCTAAGTTTGGCTCAAAACCATAGGGCGCCGTGACACGAAGTTGAAAGTTAAACTGATGCGCGGCATGAATAAATGAGGCACACATATTGTTGCCATCACCGACCCAAGTCACGGTTTTACCTTCGATGCTACCGCGATGTTCGTGGAAGGTCTGCATATCTGCTAGTAACTGACAAGGGTGTTGTTCATCAGTTAATGCATTGATAACAGGGACTTGCGAATATTCGGCAAATTTTTCAACATTGCTATGTTCAAAGGTACGAATCATCACGATATCGACCATGCGCGAAATTACGCGTGCTGAGTCTTCAATCGGCTCACCGCGACCAAGCTGGGTATCGCGAGGCGATAGGAAAATCGCATGACCACCAAACTGTCCCATACCAGTTTCGAATGAAATACGGGTACGGGTACTGGATTTTTCAAAGATCATACCGAGTGTACGACCAACAAATGGGCGATAAATCTCACCGCGATGCTGCATTTGGCGAAGTTCGCTGGCGCGATTGATAACTTGGCGTAGTTCATCACGGCTTAAATCTAACAATGTCAAAAAATGGCGGGTACTCATTGCCTTTCCTAAACCTAAAAAGAAGTTACAATTATTTAGCGATACAAAAATTAGGCTAAACTAGCAGTATAGCGGATTTATCTGACCTGTCTAGTCAAAATCGGCTTTTTTTGCCCAGTTTCGCGCAAGTGGTTAGCAAAATTTAACGATATCACTTTGACGGAGAGATAAGTTAGTTGCTGTCTGCGTTTTGATAATGCCAGTGCGGGCGTGAGGTTACTAGACATAGCAATTCATAACTAATGGTATCATTCCAACTGGCAACTTCATCAATGGTCGGTGAGTTGCCCCATAATTGCACAGGGGTGCCGATATCAACCATTGGACTGTTGCCCAAATCAACCATCAACATATCCATAGCGACGCGACCAATAATTGGCAATTTTTCGCCTTTTGCGGTGAGGTATGCCGCATCACTAATCACGCGTGGATAACCATCGGCGTAGCCAACGCTAACAATGCCGATACGGCTTGGGCCTGTCGCTGTCCAACGGCTGCCATAACCAACACTATCACCGGCTTGCAAGTCATGTACCGCCATAATGGCAGCATCAAATTGCATGACAGGGCGCAAATTTAATTCGGCAGCGGTTTGGTCAGCCACAGGGGTCGCACCATACAAGATAATGCCGGGACGTACCCAATCATGATGATGTTCGACAAAATTCACAATACCCGCAGAGTTGCACAGTGAGCCTTGAATGCTCGGGCTGATGTCTGCTTTAAGCTCGGCTAACACACGGTTAAATTTGTCGATTTGTTGTTGGTTATTTGGATGGTCTTTGATGTCGGCATTGGCAAAATGGGTGGTGAGGATAATATGATAGCCGGCATCATATAGTTGTTTAGCAATCGATAAAATTTCATGCTCGCTAAAGCCTAAACGGTTCATCCCCGTGTTAAATTTTAGCCAAACAGTGGTTTTGGTTGCGTTGTCAGCCTTAGGTAAATGTGCTAACGCCCAGTCGAGTTGGTCTTGGCAATGAATCATACAATCAATATTTTGTGCAATACAGGTTTGCCATTCTTGCTCAGAAAATGCCCCTTCAATGATGACGACTTTTTTATCCCAACCCGCTTGTTGTAGTGGTAATGCTTCATCCAAACAGGCAACCCCTAACGCATCAGCCGCTTGCAATGCCGGTAGACACGATAAAACGCCATGCCCGTAGGCGTTGGCTTTGACCATTGCCACCACTTGCGAGTGAGGGGCATATTGTTTGACACGTTGTAGGTTATGAGAAAGGGCGGTTAAATCGATATTGACATGGGTGTTACGCACAGGATTACCTATTGATATGTATTTTGTTATTCGTCAGGCTCGCTAAAGCTGTCACCGCGGTACATCTCAGGGGTCAGATTACTAAAGCGGGTAAACTGACCTTCAAAGGCCAAACGTACTGTACCAATCGGGCCGTTACGCTGTTTACCGATAATGATTTCGGCGATACCGCGAGCATCACTGTTTTCATTATAAACCTCATCGCGGTAAATAAACATAATAATATCCGCGTCCTGCTCAATCGCACCTGATTCGCGCAAGTCCGACATGATAGGTCGCTTATTTGGACGGTTTTCAAGGCTTCGGTTAAGCTGAGAGAGCGCAATCACTGGACAGTTCATCTCACGCGCTAACGCTTTTAAGCTTCGTGAAATCTCAGAAATCTCGCCAACGCGGTTGCCATCCATACTGGGTACTTTCATCAGCTGCAAATAGTCGACGAGGACAAGACCGAGTTTACCGCCATTGTCTTTGGCAATGCGGCGACAGCGCGAACGTACCTCAGAGGGTGGGAGTGCAGTGCTGTCATCGATATACAGCTTTTTGGTGTGTAAATGGGCAATGGCATTGAGTAGGCGCCCCCATTCTTCTTCGCTCATTTGTCCCGAACGTAAGTTAGTTTGGTTAATCGCGCCCCATGAGGAAAGCATACGCATCACAATCGATTCTGCGGGCATCTCAAGGGAAAATACCACGACGGGCAAATCGTCATGATGGTTCAACAC
>CALJUC010000084.1 GCA_937975585.1 uncultured Moraxella sp.
AGGATAAAGCAGCGGCAAATTTTTTCAAATATCACTTTCCAAGGGCATTTGCTGATAAAAAAGACGATTATAAAGCCAAGGCTAAATCCTATCTGTCAGAAACCGTAAGATACGCGCCGTTAGATGGCGATGCATATCTCATTGGCGGTATTATGCCGCGCTATGAATATATCCACCGAATGCTTGCCAGTGGCGCTACATTTGTAAAATCAGGCAAGACCGGCGATTTTCACATGACCGACAGCCTGATTAAATATGGTATTGGTCAGTACGAAGTGGCGTACATTGAGTACCTAATTAGCAATGCGGTTGCCATTCGCGCCAAGCCATTTTTAATGGCAGATGGCACGCCTATTAACCCAGCCCGGCAATCAGAAGTAGGCGATAATACCGCCACACCCACCAGCGCCACCCATAAAATCACCATGGGCCGTGCTAACAAGGTTAAGACCGCCAAAGGCACCAAAATTGACACCCAATTTGCGTTAGTCGATGGTAAATACCTTATCGCCTCACACACGGCAACCGGCGCTGAAAACCCCAAATACCCACAAGATTTACAGCCGCGTGACCGCAAGCGTGAATCGAGCATTGCCTGGGTGCAAAAAACCGCCAAAGACCTAGACCCCGAAAGTCTAGGGCGTACCGGCCGCGCCGACACTGGTGCGCCGATTGTTGGGGATGATTTGATTGTTGAAAGTGGCAATGGACGCACCATGGCTATCATGCTTGCCTACAAAGAGGGCACAGCCGACGAGTACCGCCAGTGGCTCATCGAAAATGCCGACTTGTTTGGCTTTACCGAGCAACAAGTGGAACGCTATAAACAGCCGGTATTGGTGCGAATGCGCAAAACCCCGGTTGACCGAGCTACATTTGCCGTTGAAGCCAACCAAGATGACAAGCTGAGCTTTACCGCCACAGAACGCGCCAAAAGCGATGCTAAGCGTATTGATGACCGCTTAATACAGCTATTCAGCCCAAGCGATGATGGTGACCTACTAGCGGCCAGTAACCGCGAATTTATCCGTGGGTTTACGGCAAGCTTAGGCGATACCGAAGCCGCCCAATATACCGATAGCAACGGCAAGCCAACGCAGGCGCTTTTAACCCGTATCAAGGCCGCTATTTTTAGCAAAGCTTATGATGATGACCGCTTGCTTGAGATGATGGCAGACCATAGTAAGCCTGAACTGCAAAACATGCTAAACGCCTTAAGTATGGCCGCACCCAAGTTTGTTGAGGCGCGAAGCATTAGCCTTGGCGATACGCAGGAGTTGGCCGAAAAATTGGTTGATGGTATTGATGCGTCAATCGACGATCAAGTCAAAAACGCGATTATCGATGCCACTAACATGATTATCACCGCTAAGCGCAACAACCAAAGCATTACTGAGTTTGTCACCCAGCAAGGCCTATTTGAGGACGTCGATGAGGCCACGGCGCAATTGGCCGTGTTTATCGCCACGCACGCCCGCAGCGCCAAGAAAATGGCCGAATACTTTAAGGCTATGGCGCAAGCGATTGAAGATGAAAAGGTCAAAGGCCAAACCCTTGATATGTTTGGTGAACCTGAGCCGCTTGACCTAAAGACCATCTTGGAATTTGCTAACCGTGTAGTTAACCCCGATACACCGGCCACGTTAGACAACCCATCACCAAGCACGGATTATTCCCACGATAATCCATTTGCCCCATACGCCAATGATGACCCAGAAGTTAAGCAAAATGCCGATGATTGGGAAAGCCGTAAGCCGTTAACTGAGCAACGCCTGGCGGATATGAATGCCTTGGCTGAAAGCATGGGTTATGTCACTTACATAGAAAGCCGTCATGCCAACATGGGCGTATTTCAAGCGGAAAAAAAGGCTGGTAATCGCCATATATCGATTGATGGGCGATTTATCAATAATGACGCCGATTCAGTCAAAGAAACAGCGCGAGATTTTACGCTAGAGATGCAAGAAAACGGTGAGCCGGAAGATTATTTTTACACCAATGATTTGCAAGCGGCATTGACCAAGGGTAATGAATGGCTTGAAAACTCTAATGATGAGCCTGTGATAAAATTAACTGGTGAGGAATTTGGATATAACGAAGGCTTGACTATAGGTGAATTAAGAGAAAAAGCGATTAGTAGTTTGGCTGAAATTCGTGACCAATGGATTGATGTTCCGGCGTTAAGTGTATTTGAAAAAGAACCAAAAATTCAAATGCGCCAACGCGGCATAGACCACATGGAAAGCTTTAGTCCTAATCATGAAAAATTACTGTTGATTGCGCACATAAAAGATGTATTAAAAACATCTCAATTTCTCTATAAAGAGAAGAATAA
>CALJUC010000085.1 GCA_937975585.1 uncultured Moraxella sp.
GTCCAAAAGTGATGTTGGTTGAGTTATGTAACCGCTTGGGTATCGTGCCAAGTCGTAGCAACCATGACAACGAAGTCAGCATTGTGGAGAAACTTAAAGGCTCGGACAAGCTATTGATTGTCGATGAAGCGGAATTATTGGCTTATAAGTCGCTTGAGATTATCCGCCGTATTCATGACATGGCAAAAATCGGGGTGGTGTTGGCAGGTATGCCCCGTCTGCGTGCCAATCTGCATGGAAAAAATGGCGAATACAAACAGCTATATAGCCGAATTGGGTTTTTTCATGACATGGGCGAAGAATTATCTGAAGAAGATATTGGGATGCTAACAGCAGCCACCATCGGTACCAGTGAGTTTAACGATAAGCTTTATCAAGTCAGTCATGGCAATGCTCGTCGCTTGAATAAGTTACTGCGCGGGGTGAATCGCTTGTCCAAGTTAAATAATCGTCCGATTGATGAAGCGATGATTAATAAATTTACGCAGATGTTGATTGATTGATGGAGGCTGTCATGAGTTTGGAAAAACAACTGGGCAAAGACTATGAAGAACGCTTGCTGAATTATCTACTGCACCGCCGTGAAAATTACGTGCTTGAAGTGAATTTGCGACATATTGCTAAAGCGTTTGGGTGGACGGGTAAATCCAAGCTTGTCCGCCAAGCACTTGAGCAGCTGGCAAGCCAAGGTAAGGTAAAAAAGGTGGTGTACCAAACAGGCATTGTGCATTGGTCGATTGCTGATGTGCAAGTGGTGCTAACGGTGAGTGATGACACAGAGCAATGGCAGGAACGATATGCCATCCCTGCTTGGCATGATGTGCAGGTCTGGGCGCAAGAAACGATTGATAGCTTTAATCGCATGATATGCGGTGGCATGAATCGAAAATTGATTAAAGCGGAGGTGTTGTAACGGTGGGGAAACCCACTCTGCTACAGATTTTATTTCTCGCTAAATGTTCTCCCTGAGCATTTAGCCAAAAGTGAAATTAAAGGATGACCGACATGGCACAGTCAAAAAAGCCAATAGCGCCAAAGAAAAAAGCCCTACTTGCCAAAATCCATATCGCCAAAAAAGATTTGGGTTTGGATGACGGTACTTACCGTGACGTGCTACGCCGTATCACTGGCAAAGATAGCAGTAGCAAAATGCTGATTAGTGAGCTTGAGCGCGTCATCTATGAGTTTGGCAATCTTGGCTGGAAGCCATCGGCAGCCGCTAAATCCAAACACGGTAAAAAGCCCAGAGTCAGCACTGACAAGCCAAGTCGCCAAGCGGTTATGGATAAGATTGAAGCGATACTTACCGACATGGGGCTACATTGGAACTATGCCCACAGTATCGCTCGCGGGATGCACAAAAAAGAGAAATTGGACTTTTGCACGGATGAAGAACTACACAAGGTGATGCAAGGCATGGCGGTCTATCAAAACCGCCAACGCAAAAAAGCAAAACAGGAAGGCAATGAATAAAAACCATACCATCACCCAAGTCATTAGCGACAAGTTGACTGATGACGAGCTGGCGGCACTACTACCGCCGCAAGTGGTAGATATTGCTCAGTTTATTGGCTATTCAAAAGCATTGCTATTGGTCAAGGGCATGGGTGGTGTGGATTTTGCGGTACCAAGAGGACTGACCAAAAATCGCTCGGAGCGAGAACAACGATTGATTGATGCGATTGGTGTTGAGTCAGCCAAGCAGTTTATGGCGGTATTTGGGGGTGAGAGGCTGTATGTCCCCCGCTGTGAGCAACTGCTGCGTGAGCTGCGTAATCGTAAGTTTTGCGAATGTATTGATAGTGCTGTCGATGGTGGTATGACCCAGACCAAAGCGGTGCAAAAGTTTGCCTACGAATTTGGGATGACGGAGCGTAACGGCTACAAAGTGCTGAAACGTCATCGTATCGGCTTAATAGTAAGGAATTTTAACCAGTCTGATGACAGGCAGCTAAGTATGTTTGATGACTAATTTTGAAAGCAACGGGAGAAAACAATGAGCGTAGATATGAAAATAGACTGGACAGAACTGGCAGAAAGCCTTGCTGAAGGTCAAAAGGCAATGGGAAAGGCAGGGTTTGATATGGGTCGTGGTCGCACAGTTGAAGGACATGCGATGGAATTACCGCCAAGACCTTTTCTGAATCGTGATGGTCGCAGTATCGACGACTGGTTAAAAATGCAGAATTTAAACCATACCGTGCAGTGGCATGATGACTTAATCCGTCAATTACAGGAACGTCAAGACCGTCAAGGCAAATGGATTGCGTTTTTGCTGCTAGTTTGGGTGTTTAGTGTGGTGTTTATGTGGTTTGGCGTACTGGTGACGGTGTGAGGTGGGTATGAAAACCAAATGCCCTAACTGTGGTTATCAAAGCGACATTGACGGTCTTATCCGCCTGATGTCTGGCGGTGAAGCCTTTATCACTGCCTTTGATGTACCGTGCGAACTGAAACAGCCATTGCTTAAGTACCTTGGACTGTTTCGCAATCCAACGGGTCATGATCTGACGTGGGATAAACTCACCAAAATCATCAATGAGATGATGCCGAGCATCAAAACTCGAAAAGTGACGTTTAACAAGCAAGTCTTTGATGCCCCGCCCCAAGCGTTTGTTTGGGGCATTGAGCAAATGATGAAACAGTTTGGTGAAGGTAAGCTCAAATTACCGCTCAAAAATCATCACTCAGCAATCTTAAAAAAGCTGTCAAATCAGCAGGTGTTGAAATTGACAATATCGTTCTTGGATGTTACGCTTCAGCAATCGCTGTTTTAAACCATGATGAAAGAGAATTAGGTGTTGCCGTTATCGATATGGGTGGCGCTACCTGTAATGTAATGATTCATGCTGGCAATTCAATGCGCTTCAATGACTACTTGGGTGTTGGCTCTCTGAACATTACCAATGATCTTTCAACCGCACTTCATACACCACTTGGTGCAGCCGAAGAGATTAAAATCAACTATGGTTCACTTAAAAGCAATTCCAATGAACTTATTGAACTTCCTGTTATAGGGGATGATGGTTCAACCCATGAGGTATCACTCAATATTGTTTCTAACGTTATTTATGTTCGGGTTGAAGAAACACTTATGATTCTAGCAAAAACACTCGAAGACAGTGGTATTAAAGAACAAATCGGCGCAGGTGTCGTGTTAACAGGTGGAATGACAAAATTGGATGGTATTAGAGAATTAGCATCTGCAATTTTCGACAATGTACCAATCAGGATTGCCAAACCAAGAGAGATGGACGGACTTTTTGAGACACTCAGAGATCCAAGCTATTCAACAGCAATTGGTCTTGTTTTATACGGTGGAGGTCACTTTACACCTTATGAGATCGATTCTAATAAAAAATTAAGATATAAAGATGAGACAATAGAACCAACAACGCGACATCATCATCAAGAAGTATTTGATGACGTTGAAGACGTTGAAGAAGGCGAAGTTGGAACACTTCCTGCTTCTGATAATAATGCAAAGGAAAAATTAAAAGATCTTGCAAATATTCAGGAAGAAAATAGTGAGGGTTTTGGCTCAAAACTATGGAATAGACTGACACAATTATTTTAAAGAGGGGT
Source organism: uncultured Moraxella sp. (assembly GCA_937975585.1). Lineage (GTDB taxonomy): Bacteria > Pseudomonadota > Gammaproteobacteria > Pseudomonadales > Moraxellaceae > Faucicola. The sequence continues at coordinate 3,586 of CALJUC010000085.1, forward strand.
ACGAGGTATGAACGGATTTAGCATAGAAGAATCAAAATGTGTTTACGGAGCTAAAATCAAAGTTATCGGTGTTGGCGGCGGTGGTGGTAATATGATTAACCACATGGTAAGAGAAGGTATTGGTGGTATCGATCTTATTGCGGCAAACACAGACGCTCAGGCCCTTGAAAACTGCTTGGCTAAAACAAAAATTCAACTTGGTAAAAAAGGTCTTGGTGCAGGTATGCGCCCTGAAATTGGTAAAGAGTCTGCATTAGAGAGTTATGAAGAAATTAAAAGTTCGTTAGAAAAAGCAGATATCGTATTTATTGCATCTGGTTTTGGTGGGGGCACTGGAACAGGAGCAGCACCTGTTGTAGCTCAAGCAGCTAAAGAAGTAGGTGCTTTAACAGTAGCTGTTGTTACACGTCCTTTTATGTTTGAAGGTAAAAAAAGAGCTAAACTTGCTGAACTTGGTATTAATGAGCTTCGTAAAGAGAGTGATTCTATCGTTATTATTCCTAACGATAAACTTCTTGCGATTGTCGATGCAAAATTTGGTATCAAAGACAGCTTTAAAATTGTTGATGACGTTTTAAGTCGTGCTGTTAGTGGTATGAGTTTAGTTGTTCTTTCATCTGGACAAAGTGATATTAACGTTGACTTCGCTGACGTACAAACCGTTATGAGTCACAGAGGTATGGCACTTATGGGTATTGGTGAAAGTACCGGTGAAGATGCTGCGATGGAAGCTATTAAAAGTGCTATCGAATCTCCTCTTCTTGACAATATGTCTATCAACGGTGCGCTTGGAGTGCTTGTACACTTCCACATTCCACCTAGTTACCCTATTACAGAGATTAGCAATGCTATGCAACTTATTCTTGATTGTGCAGATGAAGATGCTGATGTTATTTTTGGTACAACAACCAGCGAAGATATGGAAGAAAATTCTGTTCGTGTAACAATTGTTGCGACAGGATTTGAAAATAAAATTGAAGCAGCAAAAGAGCTTAAAATGCTTAATAGCAATCAAGAATCAATCAAAAAAGAGCGTATTTTACGTATGAAAAAAGTAAGTG
>CALJUC010000086.1 GCA_937975585.1 uncultured Moraxella sp.
TATAGAAGTTTAAAACTTAGCTTTTTTAATTTAGCTTACCAGTTTATGCCTCAAATCTCCCCTGATTTGAGGTTTTTTTATGCGTGTTATTTTTATATCATTATTCTTAAACACGATGTCTTAACGTTAGTAACATAAAGCTAGCATAACCGTGACAGTCAGTTCCTGCAAATAACGCTAGTATAGCGATATGGTGTGATGCTACTCACCATAGATAACATACAAATAAGAATAATATTTGAGGAACCGGCAATGAATCGTAATGCCAATACAGCGACAAACTTTGTGTCATTTTTTAACAAAAAATCTCTTACTCAAGCAATCATTGCGGCAACCGCAGTTGTCAGCCTGACCGCGTGTAATCAAAACGTTTCGGTTAGCAAAACTGACGAACAAAAACCACAACCAGTATCCACCCAAACCGCTACTGCATCTGTTGCCGCTGCCAGTAGTGTGACTGTAACGGCAAGTGCAGCGCTTCCAGCCAGTGCGCCGGCTATCACCGTAACAACAGCCAATGTCAGTCAGCAATTTATGGGTGATAGTGCGATTGAGCGCCGCTTGCGTGAAGCCTTACCGACGATTCAATACAGTACTGACAACCTTAATGCCCAAGCGTTAACGACCAATAGCGCAGGTAATCAATACGCACGAGTGAGTTCTGCCACGGCTCAAACGCCTATAGCCACAGCAAGTAGTGGCACCGCGACCACTAACGTCGATAAGCAACAAGCACGTAATACACGTGTGCAAGCCTTGCTAAATTGGCAGCACTTTAGTGTTGGTGCGGTTGATGGCAAATGGGGCAAAAATACGGTAAAAGCCATGCAGGCCTTTCAAAAAGACCGTGGTATCCCAGTGACCAATCAAGTTAACGAACAAACTTGGCAAGCGTTGCTACAAGATGCCAACTTGGCGCAGCAACCCGCCTTAGTGAATTACACGCTCACAGAGGCAGATATCAATACACCATTGGTAAAAATCCCCAAAGATATTGAAGCCCAAGCCGAACTTAAAAATATGGGTTATGAAAGCTTAACTGAAGCCCTGGCAGAAAAGTTCCATATGGATGAGCAGTACTTAAAACAGCTCAATAAAAATGCTAATTTCGCTGTTGGGGAAACCATCACAGTGTTTAATCCAGGACAGCCAAGCATAACACCAGTCACACGTTTGGTGGCAGACCGTAAAAATCAGCAGCTATTTGCTTATGATGCCCAAGACCAACTGGTAGCCGTATATCCAACGACTGTGGGAAGTACCGATACACCAACACCGTCTGGTAAGCATCAAGTGGTGAATCGTATTTTAAAACCGAATTACACGTATTCGCCAAAAAATAGCGACAAAAAAACCGTGGTACAGCCAGGGCCGAACACGCCAGTGGGCATCGTATGGATTGGACTGGATAAAGACGGTTATGGGATTCATGGCTCACCAGACCCAGAAGCCATTAGTCGTCAAGCCTCACATGGTTGTGTACGTTTGACCAACTGGGATGTACTAAGCTTATATGGCACAATTGATGATAAAGCAGTGGTAGAATTCATTTAAGCATTTGAGCTGAATAATTGATAGCCATAAAAAAAGGGTTTGCTAAATTTTAGCAAACCCTTTTGAATCTGTGTTTGGTAGGCCCAGCAGGACTTGAACCTGCGACCAAAGGATTATGAGTCCTCTGCTCTAACCAACTGAGCTATAGGCCCAAACCAAGATGTTGATGCAAAGAATCAACAAATTAGGCTCAATATCATACCGTAAAAAAATTATTTTGCAAGGCATTCACCGAAAAAATCTTGCCGTGATATTAGCGTAACTAGTGATAGCTATCAGACCATTTAGCGGCTAATCAATTGTGGTTAAAGCGAGGATAGCACCCATCGATTTGACATCTGAACGCGTTAATTCACGGCTATAAAGGGCAGAGGCGCGCCCACCATCCAAAAATAACGCATTGTCACACCCTAAGTCATTTTTAAATAACGCAGCAAACTGATAAAAACTCACCCAAGTATCACTGATGACAAATTTTATCCGTCCATCTTGACAGACACCGACACCATTACGCAGTTTTTGCGAGCTACTATCTGCGCTAAAGCTTGGATGAATCTTACCATTAATCACTAGCATTGGCCCAGATTGGGTGGCAAATAGCGGCTTGGTACCACGCTCAAGTAACTTAGCCATCGCATGGCTTTCAGTGACATGATAGCCACCTTTGTCCCACCAAAACACCCCGTTTGGCATCATATGAAAATTCCCACCGCCATTCTTCAAATTCAACGAATGGATTTGTTGACCCTGAATCACAGTATAGCCAATCGGTGCAAAACGCTCATCATACATACCGGCGTTCATCGCAAATTGTAGGGTTTGTTGTGGGGGTAATGATTGCTTCAGGTTGGCAAAGTTTAGCAAGGTATTATTGCTATTGGGGTAACGCCAAGCCAACTGTAATTGCGCTTGTTGCTCACCGGGGCGAAACTCACACACCGTATAAGCAAAGGGTGTCGTCACTGTCTGACAGAACGGTGTCGAGGTTTTATGATTTTGAGTAAAGCCTATCACCGCCATCACACTGATAGCTAATAAACCAGCCGCTATCAGTATCAAGGTTTTGCGTGACAATCTACGAGTACGATGGGGCGGCACAGAGGGGGTAGGCGTTGATAAAGACATAGATAGAAGCGATGCCACAAAGATAAACGCCATTATAAAGGATTAGGACAATAGCGTCATCCGGTTCTATAAAATTATGGTAGCCGATAAAGGGTAATATTTGAAAAAATATACAGATATCATAAGATTTACCGAGCTTTTTCTTTGCTAATATTTCACTAATAGCATTATAATACAGCGCTAAAAGGGGCTATTGTGGCAACTTTTAAGTTTGTATTTTTTATAGACAAAACAATCATTGTTAATTAACAATTACAGGATATAACTATGGCTATCGAGCGCACTTTATCAATTATCAAACCAGACGCTGTTGGCGGCAACCACATCGGTGACATCTACAGCCGTTTTGAAAAAGCAGGCCTTAAAGTCGTGGGTGCTAAAATGTTGCACCTAGATGACGAAAAAGCTGGCGGTTTTTACGCTGAACATAAAGAGCGTCCATTCTATGGCGACTTGGTAAAATTCATGACCTCAGGTCCAGTATTGGTATCTGTATTAGAGGGTGAAGGCGCAGTTGCTAAACACCGTGAAATCATGGGCGCGACTAACCCAAAAGAAGCCGCTGAAGGCACTATCCGTCATGATTTCGCTGCAAGCATCGATGAAAATGCGGTTCACGGTTCAGATTCAACAACCTCAGCAGCCCGTGAAATTGACTACTTCTTTGGTCAAGATGAAGTACACGCACGTACTCGCTAATTCTTAGTAGTATTTAGCTAAGTCTTTACCTAGCAGCCACTAGCTTTCGTTAGTGGCTGTTTTTATTTGTGGAAAAAATCGATTATTTTTAGTGGCCTAGACGATTTGGCTAAATAACTTAACATTACTTAACAAATTACTCATACATAGCTGATTTAAGTTCGTTAATATATAAATACCGCTGAGGATGATAAGAACTTCAGCGCTGATAAATTGCTAAACACACCCATGGAAGACTCGCTTTATTCATAATAATAAACGATAAAATAGAAGAAGAAACCAACAATAAAAAGAACAATAAATTTCCCATTACCCACCCCCATCAAGTTCCCCAACTTGGTGGGTTTATTTTTTGGATCAAATATTTTTATCAAGATTAGGGTGCATAACTAATCAATTTGCTACAATGCAACGCATAGTAATGGTCACAGGTAACAAGATAAGGAAAAACGATGATACGAATCGGGCAGGGGATTGATGTACATGCTGTGGTGAATGACGGCACAGCTGAGCAGTTTGTCACTTTAGGTGGGGTCAAAATTCCCCATACGCATAGTTTGCTTGCTCACTCGGATGGGGATGTGGTTCTGCATGCTTTGTGTGATGCGTTGCTTGGTGCATTGGCGTTGGGGGATATTGGTCAATTATTTCCCGATACGGATGCACGATTAAAGGGGATTGATTCACGTATTTTATTAAAGCAAGTGTATGAGATAGTGCAAAGTCATGGGTATCAGCTAGGTAATGCTGACATTACCGTGATGGCAGAAAAACCCAAATTAATGCCGTATCGTGATGCCATGCAAGCCAGTATTGCCGGTGTGCTAGGCTGTGAGGTTGGTAAAATCAGTGTCAAAGCTACCACTACCGAAAAATTGGGCTTTACTGGTCGCCAAGAAGGCATTATGGCAAGCGCGGTGGTACTGCTCATGGCAAATACGAATACGGCTACTCAAGCGTAAAAAGTATTCAATATGAATTGTGGCTTGGCTAAATCGACCCCATGATAAAGCCTAGCGACTGGCAAATCGTGTGTACGCTTATTTTATCGTTTTACCTGAGCAAAGTCGCTATGCCACATAAAATAGCGTATAATAGCGTGCATCTGTATTTAAGCTTTTATATTAATCTTTGCGTAAGTGATGACTGGCTTTTAGCGAGGTTTACGCACTGTTTTTAATCACTTGTATGAACTAGGAATTTGTGATGACTGATACCAATCAAAACGCCCAAGATATCGAACAAACCATCCGCGACCAAATCGCAAACCACAGTGTATTGCTATACATGAAAGGCACACCACAGTTCCCACAATGTGGTTTTTCTGCCCGTGCGGTTGACGTGTTGACTCAAATCGGCCGTCCATTTGCGTTTGTTAATATTTTAGAAAACCCTGAGATTCGCGCAACGTTGCCAAAAATCGCTAACTGGCCAACTTTCCCACAGCTATGGGTGGCGGGTGAGTTAATCGGTGGTAGCGATATTATCTATCAAATGTTCCAAGACGGTGAGTTGCAGCCATTGGTAGAAGCCAATAGCCCAGCAGTATAAGTAATACCCTGATTCGCTATTTATTGGTCTATGTTAGCCATTAAATAGCAAATCATTGCTTGCATTGACGGCGTTAATCGTGCAGATTAGCGCTGTTATTTTTCATTATCAATCGCCAGTATTGTGTCCTATGTACCAAGTCTTAGCACGTAAATACCGTCCGAAAAACTTCCATCAACTATTGGGACAAGACCATGTTGCCAAGGCGTTGAGTAATGCGATTACGCATCAGCGCTTGCACCATGCCTATTTATTTACGGGCACGCGGGGCGTGGGTAAGACCACCATTGCGCGTATTTTGGCAAAGTGTCTAAACTGTGAAACCGGTATCACCAGTGAGCCGTGTGGCGTGTGTGCCACTTGTCAGGCCATTGATGCAGGTCGCTTTATTGATTTGATTGAGATTGATGCCGCATCTCGTACCAAGGTCGAAGACACGCGCGAGCTACTTGATAATGTACCCTATGCACCGACCCAAGGTCGCTATAAGGTTTATCTGATTGACGAAGTACACATGCTTTCAACACACAGCTTTAATGCGTTGTTAAAGACGCTTGAAGAGCCGCCTGAGCATGTAAAGTTTTTACTGGCAACCACCGATCCGCAAAAACTGCCCATTACCATTATCTCGCGTTGTTTACAGTTTGTGTTGCGTCCATTGCCACAGCCACAACTGGCAGATTATTTAGGTCAAATTCTAGCCCAAGAACAAATCAGTGTGACGAAAGATGCGCTTTGGCAGTTAGCCAGTAGTGCCAAAGGTTCAGTGCGTGATGCGTTATCGCTCACCGACCAAGCCATTGCGTTTGGCAATGGCGCGATTGATGATAATACCTTGCGCCAAATGTTAGGACTGATTGACCAAGCCGATGTGGTCAGTTTGCTTAGCTTGATTTATCAGCAGCGTACCCCTGAATTAGCGCAAGTCTTGCGCCAATTGAGAGAGCAAGTGGTCGATGCCAAAGCGATTTTTGACCGATTGGCTGAGGTGCTACACCAAGTCGCGTTATTACAGCTGGTTCCAGGATTGGATTTACAGCTTAATCAGCAACAGACCCAATCCTTGATGCAGTTGGCTACTGTATTACCCGGTGAAATGGTGCAGTTGTATTATGATATCGTGGTCAAAAGCCGCGAGAATATCGCATTAGCGAATACACCATTACAAGCATTAGAAATGTGTTTGTTACGCTTATTGGCATTCAAGCCGCTAGGGAACTATCAAGTTCCGGTACAGACACCACAACCTGTGTCAGAATTACCTCAAGCGCCACTGCCAACCAATGCAGCGCCACCAGTTCTGCCACAACAACCTACACCCATTGAAAATGATAAAAGTGGCATCGTTCACGAGCCTGTGGATATTGCAGAGCCTGCACCTCAACCGGTAATTGCGCCAACGACTGAGCATCTCTCTGAGATACTGAGTGCAGAAATACAAAGTGACAATACGGTAACACTATCTACTGATAATGACGATGAGATAATAGATAATACGCTGCCGGATGATGCGTACCTTGAAACACCTGATTCAGTCGTTGAGCAGGCTGAAATTACCAATACCGTGAGTGAAAGCATCAGTAATGGGGCAATGGAAAATGATGTTGCGAACCATACACTCATTGAGAATGCCATAAGTGATGTTTCAGCACAAAATCTGGCTAGCCCATCGGTATCAGTTATCGCTGATGAAACTCTTAATCCTTTAACCTTACTGCAACCTGTCCCACAGCCCTTACAAGGTGAGTGGACGTCAGAAAAATGGGATTACTGGCTAAGCCAAGCGCGTCAACATCACTGGCTCGCCGCTGATGAGTTAGCACTGGCGAATGAAAGCTTGGTGCAAGGTCAAATCGGTGGGCTAAGTGTGTTTGTCACATCACTTCGTCATGACAGTATTGCAAATACCTTTGCCCAATTACGTGATAAATTACAACAGCAAATGCCGGGTACTCAGTTAACACTGCAACAAACGAGCGATATACAGGCACAACTGTATAACAGCGTCCCAAAAGTGTTACAACAACAGCGAGAACAATCTGCGATTATCGCCGCAACTGAGCAGTTAAAAAGTCAGCCAGTATTGCAAGCATTGCTTGAACAACAAGCAGCCATTGACGTAGTAAAGCTACATAGATAACAGAGCAGTGTTTTTTTATAAATCCAAGACTTTGACTAAAAAACTTCGTAATAACAATAACTCGTGCAAGTTTTTATTGAGATAATATAAACTGTAATTATGTCTTTTATAAAAATAGTAAAAATATCTTGTTAAGAATATTTAAATTATTCAGTGAATGACGTATAATAAATCCTTTGATTGCTGTAATAAGAATTAGGTGACATATGTTGGATAATCTAAGAGGCATGGCCGTATTTGCCAGCGTCGTGCGTCATGGTTCATTTAGTGGCGCTGCCAAAGAGTTGGGTATTACGACCAGTGCGGTAAGCCAGCAAATCCGTTCTCTTGAGAACGATATGGGTGTGGTACTACTGCACCGTTCGACACGTAAATTGAGCCTGACTGAAGCCGGTGCCAGCTTTTATGAAAGCGCCAAAGACGTTGTAGAAGCAGCCGAACAAGGTCGTATCCGTGTCAACCAATTACGTGACGAGCTTGCCGGTAACTTGCGTATTGCCACGACCCCAGAATTGGGTGTTAATCATATTTTACCCGCGCTATCGACTTGGATGGCGGCCCATGATGACTTGAATATCCACTTCGAAGCCGATAATCAATATGTGGATATGATTGAAGAGCGTATTGATATCGCTGTTCGTATGGCCCCAGCGACCAATGACAATAGCGTATCGATTTTTCCTTTGACAGAAGTGCGTCAGATGTTGGTTGCGTCACCTCATTACTTACGCCAACATGATAAAATCACCGATCCAAAAGATCTCACCAAGTTGCAGATGATTGGGATTAGCTTGGTCAAAGATCCATTGCAATTGGACTTTACCAACATCGAAACTGGCAAAAAAACCCGCGTTAAAATGCAATCACGTATCCAAACCAATAACTTGTTCTTGGCAACTACCTTGGCCAAAGAAGGTCATGGTGTGGCACGTATTATGTCATTAGATATTCAAAAAGAATTGGCCAATGGCGAGTTGGTAGAAGTGATATCAGGTTATCAATTGCCAAGCTATATGCTGTATGCGGTTACACCGCGCCGTGAGCAACAGCCAGCCAAAGTGACTCGCTGTCTTGAAGTTTTGACCAAATACTTTGAAAAAGTTTAATCGTATTATCTTGCTAGTCTAATAAAAAAGCGAATCTTCGGATTCGCTTTTTTTTGGTATTGATAATCTGCTACTAAGAGATGCTTACTGTACCAAATTTGCGGGACATTAAGGTTGTCTATCAGCGGACTTCTCGCCCTGCGTGCTTGGCAACCCTGTTAACAGCAAATGACGGTGTAGAATACGGCGTAGTTCTAAGATAGCCTGAGGGCTGGTTTGTACATTGTGTTTGCCTGATAAGATTTTTTCTGTTTCAACATTGGCAAGGCGCGCGCTGTTATACGGCACAATACCATCGGAGAGACGGTCGGTTGCGCCATATTTCACCGATTCTAAGAGTTGCTTTTTCTCATCCAGA
>CALJUC010000087.1 GCA_937975585.1 uncultured Moraxella sp.
ATAATCCATTTGTACTTGGTCCAACACACGAAGAAGTCATTACCGACTTGGCGCGTAATGAATTAAAAAGCTACAAACAACTGCCAATCAATTTCTATCAGATTCAAACCAAGTTTCGTGACGAAATTCGCCCACGTTTTGGTGTGATGCGTTCACGCGAATTTGTGATGAAAGACGCGTATTCATTCCATATCGACCAACCATCCCTCCAAAAAACCTATGACGACATGTACCGTGCTTATAGCAATATCTTTACCCGTTTGGGTTTGGATTTCCGTGCGGTACAAGCGGATACCGGTTCAATCGGTGGTTTTGCCTCGCATGAGTTCCAAGTATTGGCCAATAGCGGTGAAGACGATATCGTATTCTCGGATACCTCAGACTACGCGGCTAACATCGAGCTTGCTGAAGCCGTTGCGGTAGGCGAGCGTGGCGCAGCGACCCAAGCCAAGACGGACGTTGCGACCCCAGATATGCCAACGTGCGAGCAAGTGGCTGAACATCTAGGCTTGCCATTGGCACAAACCGTTAAAACCTTAATCGTTGAAGGGGTTGACGATGAGAATGGTAATCCAACCTTGGTTGCCTTGGTGTTACGGGGTGATCATACCCTAAACGAAATCAAAGCCGAAAAACTTGCCCAAGTCAAAGCACCATTAACGATGGCGAGCGAAGACGCCATGCAAGCCGCTGGCCTACACAAAGGCTATATCGGTGTGTTTGACTTGAATATGCCAGTCATTGTTGACCGTAGTGCGGCCGTCTTGGCAGATTTTGTGAGCGGCGCGAATAAACCAGACCATCACACCACAGGCGTTAACTGGGAGCGTGATGCACAAATCACCGAAGTTGCCGATATCCGTAATGTGGTGGAAGGTGACCCATCACCGGATGGCCAAGGCAAACTCCAAATCCGCCGTGGTATCGAAGTCGGTCATATCTTCCAATTGGGTGATAAATACGCCAAAGCCCTAAACTGCGCCGTAATGGGTGAAGACGGCCGTCCAGCGGTTTTAACCATGGGTTGTTACGGTATCGGGGTAACCCGTATCGTGGCCGCTGCGATTGAGCAAAGCCATGACGACAACGGAATCATTTGGCAAACTAGCAGCACAGGCGAAACCATCGCACCATTTAATGTGGCGATTGTGCCGATGATTAAAGGCAAAATGAAAGACGCTGCTAATGATAAAGCCATGCAGCTTGCTGAACAGCTATACCAAGACCTAAAATCACAAGGTGTTGATGTGATTTTGGATGACCGTGATGAACGTGCGGGCGTGAAATTCGCTGATTTGGAATTGGTTGGTATTCCACATCGCATCGTGGTATCTGAGAAAAATATCAATACCGAAAACCCAAGCGAAACCCTTTATGAATATGTTGACCGCCGTGATGGTGAAAAGCAACTTATTAGCTTAGCTGACGTCAAAGCCAAGTTGGGTTTAGCGAAATAATTTTTACACCTTGTATCTAGTGTGAGAAAACTGACAATGGTAAGATGTTGTCAGTTTTTTTATTTTATAATTGGGTAAAAAACTAACACAATCTGAGCCCAAGTGATACCAACGCGTTACTAAGGAATACCATGCGCTATCAACAATTTACCGCCAGCGTCTTAGCTCTTGCCATCGGTGGCACCGCGCTTATGCAAAGTTATCAAGGCGCGGTTGCCGCAGAGGCTGCGACGACAATCACCAGTGAACAACGCCAAGTCGCTCGGCAAGTTGCCGCACTGTTGGACCGTAGTCATTACCTTGATAAACGCATGGACGCCAAAACAGGTAAAGAGGTTTTGGCCGATTATATCGATGCATTAGACCCGAATCACAGCCTGTTTTTACAATCGGATGTTGACGAATTCAATAAAAAATATGGCGACAATTTTGCTGACTATCTCAAACGTGGCGACTTAAAAGCAGGATTTGATATCTATAATCGCTTTACCCAACGCTCAAATGAGTATTACGCATTTGCCGATAAGTTCTTGGCCAGTAAGGTCAATCTAAACCGCAATGACACAGTGATTATGAACCGTGAGAAATTGCCACGTTTTAACACCAAGACCGAGTTGCAAGATTTTTGGCAAAAACAGCTAACGTTCCAGTTAATTGGCCTTACCATCAACCAAGATGAAGAAAAGAGTAAAGACGCGTTTTTGCAAGCCAATGCGGACAAATACGACACCCAAGAATTGGTCAAAAATGAACAGCGCACGCCAAGCCAAATTTTGGCCAATCGCTTGAAACGCCAAAAGGGTCAGCTTGAGCGCGTCAGCAGCGACCAGATTTTGGAAAATGTGTTAAATGCGGCGATGGCGGCGTATGACCCACACAGTAACTACTTTGCCCCTGTCCAAACCACTGAAATGCAAATCCAGTCAACGTTAGAGTTGGTCGGTATCGGCGTGTCGATTCAGCCAGACCGTAAAAATCCTGACTACACGCGAATTGTCAGCCTTGTCGATGGTGGGCCAGCGGCGCGTTCCGGTCAGGTGAAAGCCAATGACTTGATTATCGGGGTTGCCGAAGATGGTAAAAAAATGGTCGACACGGTGGGTTGGTCAACCCGTGAAATCGTCAACCTAATCCGTGGTAAAAAAGGCACCACCGTCATCATTCGTATCAAAGCGCCAAACGCACCCGACAGTGCCGCGCGCAATGTGACCTTAGTACGTGACGTTATTCAACAAGAAGAAGCGGGCGTAACCCATCGTGTCATCTCGGTCAAAGACAACAATGGCGTTGATAAAAAAATCGGTGTGTTAGAGATTCCAAGCTTTTATCTGAACTATAAAGCGCGCCGTGCCGGTGAAGATTATCGTAGCGTGAGTATCGATACTGAAAACGCACTTAAGGCTTTAAATGCCCAAAATGTCGATGGCTTGGTCGTGGACTTACGTGATGACCCAGGCGGCTCACTCGATGAAGTTGCCAAGATGATTGGCTTATTTGTCAAATCAGGGCCATTGGTTCAAATTCGTGATAACCGCGGTAATATCCAAGTCTATGAAGACGAAGATGGTGGCGAGCAGTTATTCACCAAGCCAATGACGGTATTGGTGAATTTAGGCTCAGCGTCAGCCAGTGAAATCTTTGCCGCAGCGATTCAAGATTATGGTCGAGGGTTGATTTTGGGTAGTACCACCACCGGTAAAGGCTCTGCGCAGATTCAGCTTGATAACTTGGCGCTTGGTTCAGCGACATTGACCCAGCGTAAGTTTTATCGCATTACCGGTGGCAGTACCCAAAACAAAGGCGTCGTGCCGGATATCGAGTTGGTTAATGTCTATGATGGTTTAGACTATGGTGAACGCAGTATGAAAAACCCACTACAGTGGGATACTATTCGCGCGGCACCTTACAAACCAGCCGGGGAGTATAGCCAAGCCACGCTAAAAACGCTTAACCAATTATCGCAGCAGCGCCAAGGTAGCAACCCACAGTTTCAGTACTTGAGCGCATTGAATGCGATTCGAAAAGCTGAAGATGATAAAAAACCAGTGGATTTGAACCTTGAAAAACGTAAGGCGTATCGCTTAAGTCTTGAGGACAAAACCTTACAAGCAGAAAATGCGCGACGTGCTGCGTTAGGCGAAGCCCCTTATCCGAACTGGACAGCCTATCAAGCCGCTGAAGATGCGAAAATGGAGGCACGAAGCCGCATGAAATCTGGGGAGCGTCCAAAACTGCCAGAGAATGAAGCTTATGTTATTGAGGCTGCTAAGGTCATGTTTGATAGCCAAACCGTTACTAATAAATAGCTAATTTTGTAAGCTATGGCTTACAAGTAAAGAGGTTTTAGCGACTGTTACAACATGTGATAATTTGTAATAATACATTTAACGGCACAGGGATGGTTCTCAAGGATTGAGATAGGGATAGATTGCCGATAATGGAATAGTTCGTTAAGTTATCAAGGATTGATAAATTAGTGAACGGACTGTGGAGTGAGACTTAGGACGAGTCAATACATTCACCCCCTTATGTAGTGAAGCAAGCAGTAATAGTAGTATAAATCGTCTTAGGGATAAAGACGGGTAACTTTACCAGGATGGTAAGCAGAATCGCCGTATCGTTAGATACGGCTTTTTTGTTTTTGTCTTTTTGTAGATAATAAAAGAGGCCGAGAATTTTCTCAGCCTTTTTATCAGTTGTAATTTACGAGTTGATCATTTATATAATTAGAACTGATAGTTTTGGCGAGTTGACCAATCATCAATTTCTTTTTCGACCACATCTTGGGCGCGGCCATAGCGTTCTTGGATTTTACCCGCTAGCTTTTGACGATTGCCTTCCATTTGGGTGATTTCATCATCGGTTAAGTCACCCCAAGTTTCTTTAACTGAACCTTTTACTTGTTC
>CALJUC010000088.1 GCA_937975585.1 uncultured Moraxella sp.
AGTTACTGTCGTTGGCACATTGTCTGTTGATGGTGGTACAGTGACAATCACATCCGGTGCCACATTGGTTGCGTCGACATGGCTTGCCAATGCTTCTTCTGGTACACCACTGACTTGTTGTTGCTTTAACAAGTCATAAAATTCATACTTAGGCGTACTCGCGGTATCTACCTTAGGCTGAACCATGGGCGCATCGTCGGCTTGTAATTTGTCATCAGATTTGAAAGGATTCCACAGATACACAAATAAGCCGATACCTAAGGTCAGCAACACACCCACCAACATGGCGGCAAAAAATGACAAGGTGTTAGGCGACGTTCTCGGGGTTGCGCCTTTAGCTTTTGACATTTTTTTCTCCTAATAATGCTGCGATAATCTTGAGATTACCACAGCCTAACAGTGCGGGCAATTCGTACATGTTACATGCTAGTCGGGGCGGTTAGACCGAGCAAAATCAAACCGTTTTGAATCACTTGGCGTACAGATTTTGACAGACGTAACCGCGCTTGCATCAAGTTTTTGTCATCTTCAGTCGGTGTCTCACCATCTTTTGGCAAGATACGGTTATCGTTATACCAACCGTGGAACAAACTTGCTAGTTCTTTTAGGTAATTGGTGAGTAAATGCGGCTCATAGCTAATCGCTGCTTTATGTAAAGTCTGTGGATATGCAGCCAGTAGCTTTAATAATTCCGCTTCAACGGTTTGGGTAAGCATACCTTGGTACTGCTTGCCGGCGGCATCATCGACTTTTAAGCCACGCTCTTCTAAGCGCTCAAGCACACGGCAAATACGCGCATGGGCGTATTGGATGTAGTACACCGCGTTGTCTTTGGTTTGTGATTTGGCCAATTCCAAGTCAAAGTCGATGTGTTGTTCAGGCTTACGCGCCACATAGTAAAAACGCGCCGCATCGTTACTGACTTCTTGGCGTAGCTCACGCAAGGTAACAAACTGACCTGAACGTGATGACATTTGCACTTGCTCTTGGCCGCGCCATAAGGTGACAAACTGCACCAAAATCACGTCCATTTTAGACTCATCATAACCCATCGCGGTCAACGCAGCTTTTACGCGTTTGATATAGCCGTGGTGGTCTGAGCCCCACACATCGATGATACGGTCAAAGCCACGGTCTAGCTTGTTCTTGTGATAAGCGATATCTGAGGCAAAGTAAGTAAATTGACCATTAGCACGTTGTACCACACGGTCTTTTTCGTCGCCAAATTCGGTTGATTTAAACCATAAGTTGCCGTCTTTCTGATAGATATAACCACGCTCATTAAGTAGTTTTAATGCTGGGGCGATATCGTCTTGGATAGATTGTTCGCTAAACCATTGGTCATAACGTACGCCAAAGTCAGCCAAGTCATCTTTGATATCATCCAAGATACTGGTGAGTGCGGCTTCATGGAATAACGCATAATTCTCGCCCAAATTGGCCTTGGCATTATTAATTAACCCATCAATATGCGCTTCTTTGTCGCCTGATACCAAGATTTTTTCACCCTTGGCATCCAGCTCATAGACCGCGTCTGCTGGCACGTCTTGTAGCATGTGTGACCATTCGGTTCTTAGGTGATCACCGTGGCGTTTTTTGACACCTTTGGCGATATCTTTGACATAATCACCTTGATAAGCATTGGTTGGGAACACAATCGTCTCACCGAGCAATTCTAGATAACGTAAGTAGGTACTGGTAGCCAAAATATCCATTTGACGACCTGCATCATTGACATAGTACTCACGACCCACTTGGTAGCCAATCGCTTCTAGTAAATTCGCCACACTCATACCGAATGCCGCACCGCGACCGTGCCCCACGTGTAGGCTTGAGGTTGGGTTCGCTGAGACGAATTCGACCTGAATTTTTTTACCAAAGAACTCATTTGAGGTGCCAAAATCGCCTTTTTCGCGCATAATATCATCAAGAACCGCAAAGCGCGCATCATCACCCAAGAAAAAATTAATAAAGCCCGCGCCCGCGATTTCGACCTTGGCAATGCTGGCACTCTCGGGTAATAACTCAACGATTTTGGCCGCCAAATCACGCGGCTTTAGTCCGGCAGGCTTGGCCGCAACCATGGCTAAGTTACTGGCAAAGTCACCGTGGCTTTGGTCTTTGGTGCGGTTGATGGTACTGTTATTGACCCATTCGGCCGGTAACACGCCATCGGTTTTGAGTTGGGCGATTACATGGTCGAGGGCAGATTGGATAACAGGGGCTTGTTCTGACATGGGATTGTTTAACCTTTATAAAAGACGCAGTCGATTGGGTATGACACAACATGCCTATGCCCAAACGCAAAAATTTGGCGATAAATATACCAATTTTTCGGTTTTTTTTCATCCATTTTTGCGAGGTCAGTTGGGTTAGGGTGTCATTCAAACAGTTTTTTTGCGTATCGCGACTGTTCTTACACAGATTTACATCGGGCGGTGTGACTTTAGCGTACAATAAGCATACAATAGCATTGGGTTTTCAACTGTAGTCATCGGCTACACCAAGGGGCAAACAATGGTGTTTTTAATATCAAATGAAATGATTACTAATATTGGTATGTGGTTGGTAGTACCAGTATTTATTGCGTTTTTATTTTTTATTATGTGGGATATTTCCAAAAAATCTCATGCGGGTAAGGCAGGGACTTTTTGGATTTTTGTGGCGTTGGGCGGTGGTTTTTTTGGCTATTTGATTAAACTAGTGATTCAATATATTTTTGAAAAAAATCTTTGATTTTGCGAGCCTATCAAAAGGGTATGTTTGATAATGACCGATTTGACCTTACCTTTGCCATATACCATGCAATGTATTTAACTGTTCACGTGGTTATTCAAAACATTTAACTTAACTTTTATAAGCTTGTCATTTTAAGTTAAGGTTTTTTGGCTATCATCA
Organism: uncultured Moraxella sp.; assembly: GCA_937975585.1. Lineage (GTDB taxonomy): Bacteria > Pseudomonadota > Gammaproteobacteria > Pseudomonadales > Moraxellaceae > Faucicola. The sequence continues at coordinate 2,899 of CALJUC010000088.1, forward strand.
CCGCGCGCGTTGGTCGTTGGTAGCCTTCTGCTGTTTTGGCTGGGTCATTCGGGTCAAGAAAATCCGCCAACGATTGGTAATTCATCCAATCTGTTGCGCGCTGCTCAGCCGTTGAGGTGACATCAATATCCACACAACGCACCTCAGTGAAGCCAACTTTCTCAAGCCACAAGGTCAAAGCCGCCACCGATGGCAAACAATACACATTATTCATCTGCGCATAGCGCTCTCTTGGTACCAGTACCGTGGTTTCATCCCCTTCAACAACCAAGGTTTCTAGCACCAACTCACCGCCTTTGACAAGCTGTGCTTTTAGCTGTTCAAGATGCTCAAACGGGGATGCGCGATGATACAGCACGCCCATACTAAACACAGTATGAAATAACTGCCCTTGTTGCTCCGCCACTGGTAAAGCCTCGAGTGGTACAGGCACAAAGTTCACCGCCAATCGACCCAATTCATTCCTATCCGCCTCGCCAACAAAATAACGAATCGCCAAAAACTGGTGATAAAACAAACACGATGGGTCAATGACCACCACCGTTGCCGCGCCCATCCCCGCCATGCGCCAACCGTGATAACCTGAACCGCCACCAACATCCAGAATGCGTCTACCTGATAGATTTCCCAAATGTGGCTGTACCCGATCCCACTTATAGTCACTGCGCCATTCGGTATCGATATGAATTTGGTGAGGCGCGTTGCCTAGCATAAAGCCGCCTTTACGCCACGGCATCAGCTTTTTAAGTAGCGCATAGGTTTGCTTGTATTCATCACTCGACCAGTCAAAATTTGCAGTGATACAAGCGGCATTCAAGTCCACTTGTGCATTCGTCACACTCGGCAAACGCTCAATCAAGGATTGGTAATAGGGCGCATGTGCGTAACGGTTTTTATCTTTAATCGTGGCGAGCCAAGTCGGTAATTGCTTGAGCCATTCATTGGCAATCGGATGCGTCGTCGCCAATTGCAATAAGGTTAGATAAAGTTCGGTTTCAGCATGTTGAATGGTTTGGTTCATGGGGTCTACTTAAGCTAACTAAGCTAATAATGACAGGCGAATGATAAATCAGTGACGGTTATTTAAACGCAATAATCGAAGCAAAATTTAAAAACTGAAACCAGGTCAGATGACGTTTAAAACCAACTTTGGCTAACCGCTCATGGTGAAAGTCTAAAGTATCGGTAATCAATACATTTTCTAACGCATTGCGCTTGCCGCTAATCTCAAGCTCGCTGTAACCATTGGCACGTTTAAAATCATAATAACGCTCAACCCGCCACGCATCATCCGCTTCATCCAACAAGTGAGTTTTTTCGGTCAAAATCAAAATACCCCCTTCAGCCAACGCGTTATAACAAGCCGTTAATAGCTTTTCACGTTGCTCTACCGGCAAAAATTGCAAGGTCAAATTCAGCACAATCATATCGCAAGGCTCAAGCGCGAACTCGGTAACATCCGCCGTGATGACTTCAATGTCATGTTGTGGATAATGTTCGATTAATAACGCTTGGGCTTTTTCGGTCATCGGTGGCGAGATATCAATGGCCTTAATTTGCAAATCTTGCGGCGCAAACTCACCTGCCAAGGCAAAACTTACCGCGCCCAACGAACAACCCAAGTCATAAACACGGCTGACCTTATTACCTGACGCATTGGCCTGACGAAACCCACAATGGCGCTTGGCAAATATCGGCAACATTGCCAGCATCTGACCGTAACCGGGCACGCTACGGCGAATCATGTCGGGGAAACACGCCACCACTTGTTCATCAAACGAAAACCGCGCATTGGCATCAAGTGGTGTGGTAAATAGCACATCATGCCCATATGGCTCATTAGAAGCTGGCTGTGCGTTTGGGACTTCAGTTGCAGCCGTTTGACTTGATTGCGCGTCATTGGTCATCATATTAGATTTCGTATTGGTCAGTGTATGGGTGATTTTTTGCAACGTGGCAAGATAGATAACAAACTTGCTAAATTTGCGCTAACGCATTTCTGCTATGCTAAGGCGTTATTTTAGCATTTTTCTAATTTTAACATTTTTCTGGGATGTGTCCCTATTTAAATCATGTGGCTAACAATCCTCAACCCTTATAAAAACAACCCAATCTAACCCAGAATAAGGAAAAACCATGCAAACCATTATCTTAGGCGGCGGCTGCTTTTGGTGTACCGAATCGGTATTTTCTCATGTCAAAGGTGTGACCGATGTCACGTCAGGCTATGCCGGTGGCGATGAGGTCAGCGCTAATTACCAAGCCGTGTGCGATGGCGATAGCGGCCATGTCGAAGTGATTAAGGTTGATTATGATGAAACCATCATTCCACTCGAAGTCATCCTCAATATTTTCTTTGCGACCCATGATCCAACTACCAAAGACCGTCAAGGCAATGATATCGGTAGCCAATATCGCTCGGTGGTATTTTATACTGATGAGGCCTTGCAAAAACCGACCATTGACCGTGTGATTGGCGAATTACGCGATGAGCAAGGCATTCCAGTTGTGACAGAAGTCCACCCGGCACCGGCTTTTTATCCGGCTGAGGCTTATCATCAAGACTTTTATGCCAAAAACCCCAGTCAAGGATACTGCAATATGGTGATTCCGCCAAAACTCGCCAAATTGAAACAATACTTTAGCGGCTTTGTCGTACAACCACAGTATTAATAGATATTGTTGGATAGTGTTTTGCTTGCTACCATCAATCAGCGTTTAATCTTGCTTAGCGGCTTAAGCATAACACCAAAATTGCTTCGCTGTTAAAAAATGTAAGCTTTGTCATTTAACACTTTCTATTTCTTGGCTTTTTTACTACCCTTTTAGCATCATTTGTTCGCTAAAAGGGTTTTTTTATGCGTTTTTTTGCTGTTCCTGCTATGGCCACATTGGGCATGGTCGCAACCATCGCTACTACTAGTCAAGCTCAAGCTGCCCCTACCCCGCCCAATCTAAGTAACGCCCAATTTCAACAATGCTTAACAGGTCTGAAAAACTCAAGTACCTTTAAAGGCGTGACTGACTCGACCTTTGAGCGTTACCGTCCAAGCGAGCCTGACCCAAGCGTAATTGTTTCGCTTAACTATCAGCCAGAATTCCAAAAAGAAGCATGGGATTATTTGGCAAGTTTGGTCGATGAAGAACGTGTTCAAGACGGCATCGCTGCCAAAAATCGCTTACAACCCACCCTAGACCGTATCCAACAACGTTATGGGGTAAAAGCTACTGACGTGCTTGGCGTATGGGGCGTTGAATCAAACTTCGGTAAACAACTCGGTAAAAAAGACTTGTTCCAATCACTGGCGACCTTGTCATGCTTTGACCGTCGCCAAAGTTACTTCCGGGGCGAATACGCCAATGCGCTAAAAATCGTCCAAAATGGCGATATCCGTCGTGAAGATATGACTGGCTCTTGGGCAGGCGCGTTTGGTCATACCCAGTTTATGCCATCGACATTTTTACGTCTAGCGCAAGATTTTGATGGTGATGGCCGTAAAGACTTGGTCAATAGTGAAGCCGATGCATTGGCGTCAACGGCGAATTTCTTGGATAAAGCGGGTTATCGTACCGGAGAGCCTTGGGGTTTTGAGGTCAAAATCCCTGATGGTTACTGGGGTGCGAGCAATCGCCGCGATAAAAAACCGATGAGCTACTGGCGTGGCAAAGGCTTTACACTGGCCAATGGTCAGCCATTACCGTATAGCTTAGACAAGGCAGGGCTGTTGCTACCGGCGGGCAATAAAGGCCCAGCATTTTTGGTTGGCAAAAACTTTGATGCCTTCTACAGCTACAATGCTTCAGAGAACTACGCTCTGGCGATTGCGCATCTATCAGATATGATTAGCAAAAATCGCACCGATAATGTCAACTTCGCTACCCCATGGCCAACCGATGACCCGGGTATCAGCCGCCGTCAATCGCGCGAAATTCAGCAAGCGTTACTCGACCGTGGTTATGATATCGGTGCGGCGGACGGAATGATTGGTGACAAAACTCGCCAAGCGATTCAAGACTTCCAACGCCAGCAAGGCGTCAATCCTGATGGCCGCGCTGGGATGAAACTGTATCGTATGTTAGTGGTGGACAATGCCACTGCACCAATGCAAGGTGCGCCCATTCAAAATAACACACCGATTAATCGTGGCTTTTAGTATCGCTAGTTTGGTGTTAACACCCGTCGTACTGTGGTATCGCCATCGACCATCTCAAGTAGCTTAATCTCAAGTAACTGGCTATCTATAAAGTCACTTAATCTAAAGTAAATGCCCATTAAAAAACCTTAAATCCCACTGATGAGATTTAAGGTTTTTTTAAACCAGCTAAATCAAATTAGACAAACGGTGGTGGTGTTGGCTCTTTGTCATCATCCATGTGAATCGGTTTGACTTCACCATGGGCATTGCTGCCCCAGTTGTCTTCTTCGTCTTCATCCCATTTTTTGAAGTTATCACGCGGGTTAATACCACGGCGCTTCATATCGGCCACTTGTTCTTCTAAGGTACGGAACTGTTGCGCATCATGCATGGTATTTTCTAAGTCAGTGATATGTTCTGTTAGCGCTCCATGCTGAGGCGTGGTATTGCTATTTTGGTCAGCCATACTTCTCTCCTATCAATATTATCATTGTTGGTGTTTATTTACTGGGCTATCGTTAGCCCAAATAGCCATTATAATTATCGTAATATTGTTTATTGTAGCACTGTAATCGTTTGGATAACTAGCATTCGGCTGTTATCATGTTGTGACGGTTCGTAAACAAAGTTGGTTCATCTGTCATAGCGATACCAGTCACAACCGCTATCATCTTGCCTCACAAATCACAGCACCTTTTGTACCTTGCCTATATGAGATGGTTTAGCTAATCTAAAATAGGATGCAACTGCCACAACTCACGTATATCGCGCGTATCTGAAGCTTTTAACAACCAATTTTTATTCACTAATTGTGTTTTGAGCCATTGCATATCCGTACTATTAAGCTGACAACGTGACACGGCATGGACATCAGGAAAACGCTTACAGGCCTCTTGCATGGCAACGTCTTTTAACAGTTCATTGAGTCGCTTTTGTAGCATATCGGTGCTAAAAGGCGGCGCTAATGACTTTAGCGCGTTGAGCAAATCGCCCCAAACAAACATATGATTGCCGATAATGGTCTGTAAGTTACCTGCTCGAAAAGCGTGCGCACTATAGTTAACAATCACGGGCTCGTCGGTAATCGGCGCCGGATGTGGTAGACTCGATCCCGTATTTGACAGGGTTTGGTTTGGTAGAGCGAAGGCATCCCCAGTTGATGAGGTCAGCGTATGGCTGGTGGTATCCTTTGTCATACTCGGCGCGCTCAGCCAGATATCATGCGCGTCTGATGGTTGGTCAGAATACTGCCAAGCAGGTTTAGGATTCGATTGTAGCAAGCTATCTAATGCAATGTTGAATTTCACTAATGCATCACGGAAGTCATTATAATAGATAGGTTTTTGAACTAACTGATGGGCGTCTTTTTCAATAAATGCGGCAAAATCAATGCGTTGTCTTGAAAACTCGCCCGCACTGGTTTCAGATTTTATCAAGGTGAGCATGGGTCGACGCTTGGTCGTGGCATAAATATAGCTAAGATGTAACGCGCTAACCCCGGTCAAGTCAACGGCCCCATAGCTATCGCCTAGAATAAACAATAGATAATCACAGCTGTCGATTTGACGCCGGCTAAAATTGTTCAGCTCAATCGGTGCGCCAATCAAGTCCCAACTTAAGAAAAAGTCGTCCGATAATGCCAGTTGCAAGGCATTTTCTAGCGCAGGATCCTCGTTCCGCACCAAACAAATATGTAAATGATAGCGCTGTCTTACTGACACAATCCCCTCACTACTAATCCTCATCGGCTACTTTATCATTTATCGGTCACATTAGACTGCCAAAAACTTACATCAAGAACAGGGAAAAACTGGTGTAATAACCGCTGAGCAACCTGCGTTATCGATGCTAAGTTAGCAGTCGCATAAAACTGTAAAGCGGTCAACTGACCCTCTCGTCCTTCATGCAAGTGATTAAGCTGGGTCAATAAGGACACCACACGCTTGGCAATCGCATGTCCTGAGTCAATTAAACTTAATGAAGTTATGTCATCTTGGCCTATCGTTGCAAGCTTGGCCTGTAGATACGGTTTAAAAAATGGATAATGGGTACACCCTAGCACCAACTGGTCGACTTGGTGAGCAAATAACTGCTGTAATAACTGCTCTAAGTCATGGACTGCTTGGTGGTCAGTTGGCATCCCCGCTTCGACCCAAGGCACCAAACTGATTAAGCTATATTTATGGACTTGAACACCTTGCGGAATCGCCACGTGATTAATCACTGTGTTTAGCAATTCACCATGCAATGTCGCAGGCGTTGCCAACACCGCAATTTGCTTAGTTTGGCTGCGCAGTACCGCAGGCTTGATGGCGGGTACCAACCCAACAATGGGGAGGCTTGGATAACGCTCACGTACCGCTTGTAACCCATGCGCAGAGGCAGTGTTACAGGCAATCACCACCAACTTACAGCCTTGATTCACTAACCAATCCACAGCTTGGATGGTAAGCCTTCGAATATCGTCGCTACTGCGCGAGCCATATGGCACATGCAAGGTATCTGCCAAATACACATAGCGCTCATGCGGCAATTCGTCGACCAAATGTGCCAATACTGACAATCCGCCTAACCCCGAGTCAAACACCCCGATGGGCGCATCGGCTCTTGCTAAGGCATCCTTGTCTAACTCAAGCTTCATGCTGGTTAACACGGTTTGGGATGCGAATGCTGTTGGGTTCATCGTTGTCATAGTGACGCCACTACCTTTTGCTGCGTCGACGCCACGACATGGGTAGCGTCGGCTTGCCAAGCCATCTGTCAAATTCGCTATAGTATAGCAAAAACCGTACTTTTCCCGTTGCTTTATTCATGCGTTTTTTAATACGGTTTTTCTGAGCCATCTTACCTATCAACCCGCCCAATCAAGCCATATCCTGTAGCGTATGTGTCTTAATCAATAGACATAGTTAAGTCAAAGCGAGTCTCGCCACTTTGCAAGTGCAAGGTCGTACCTTGTTCATCTTCGCTAAACTCACCAAAGTTGAGCAGATGATAAAACACATTGCGGTGCAGTAGCCCATAAAGCACCGAATCCCCATTTTGACGTACCAATAGATAGGGCTGCTGCGCTTGCTTAGCTTGCGGCACAGCGTTTTCGTGGGTTTGATAAAACGGTAACCCAAGCTGAATGGGATGCTCAGCATCGGCTTTTACCACATCCCCTTGACTGGTGACAAATTGTAGCCATGTTTTGCCATCTTCGGTAATTTGGTCAACTTGGGTGATTAGTAACGGCGCATCATCGACTTGGATACGCCATTTTTCGACTGGCGTCTTTAGGTAATAACTCACTTGCCCTTGTTCATCCACTTGCGCCCATAACACCTTAGCAAACAAACTCACCAATGACTGGCGGGTCACTTTCCGACCTTCGTGCCACCATTCATTATTGGCTTTGATTTGCAGATTCATGTCTCCACATGACGTTGGATGCCAATGCTCAAGCGGTGGAATTTTGCGTGGTTGACTTGGCAGCTCAACAAGCTGTTGTTGCAACGTTTGCAGACCATCTATTGGCGTTGGCTTATCTGTATTTGGACGATGCATGGTCATCAGAAGTCATCCTTGTTTGGGTTATCATTAAGGTATAAGTCAGATTAAAAAGCGAGAAGAAAAAAGCGCTTAAATACCTATTCGGCAATTGCGATACGCAAGATAAGTTGCTAAGATTTCGTTAGGATATACTGGGTATTTAGTATGTTGTTTACTGGTATTTTCAATTATAATGATTGGTATTTTACCTAAAATCATTCTAATGACAATGGGTTATCGATTAACAATGAGTGTAGGAATGGTTAAACCAACCTTTTACTCGACTTAGGGCAGGTTGCTTGTTGTAGCTGGGTACACAATCAGGGTCAATGGGATTGGGCAACGGCCGGCAGTCAGCGATTTTTTGATTAAGGAGTTTGTATGCAAGACATCGAACGTGAACAAATGGAATTTGACGTCGTTATCGTGGGCGGTGGCCCGTCAGGTCTGTCAGCGGCTATACGCTTACGCCAGTTAGCAATCGCAGCCGGTAATGAAGAATTTAGTGTCTGTATCGTTGAAAAAGGCTCAGAGTTTGGTGCTCATACTTTATCAGGTGCGGTTATGGAGCCACGTGCGCTGAATGAGCTAATCCCAGATTGGAAAGAAAAAGGCGCACCGGTTAATGTCGCAGTCAAAGGCGACCGCGTGTATATGCTAAAAAATGACACCAAATACCGTCAACTACCTGACAGCATCGTACCAAAATTGATGCACAATGACGGCAACTATATCATCTCTCTAGGTAACTTGGTGCGTTGGTTAGCGACCCAAGCCGAAGAGCTTGAAGTGATGATGTTCCCTGGCTTTGCGGCGGCTGATGTGCTATATAATGAAGATGGCTCAGTACGCGGTATCGTTACTGGCGACATGGGTGTCAATGCCGAAGGCGGCGCCAAATCAAGCTTTGAACCAGGTTATGAGTTGTTAGCCAAGTACACCATCTTTGCCGAAGGTTGTCGTGGTCACTTGGGCAAACGCCTAATCAACCGTTTTAATCTAGACGCTGGTCGCGACCCACAGCATTACGGTATCGGCCTAAAAGAACTTTGGGAAATTGACCCTGCTAAGCATGAAGAAGGTATGGTATTACACGGCTCAGGCTGGCCGCTATCAGAAACCCATAGCAGTGGAGGTTGGTGGTTATATTTTGACGAAAACAACCAAGTATCATTCGGTTTGGTCGTTGACCTAGCGTACCACAACCCATACTTGTCACCATTTGATGAATTACAACGTTTAAAAACCCATCCACTCATTCGCAATATCTTAGAAGGTGGTAAACGTTTATCTTATGGCGCGCGTGCCTTGACCAAAGGCGGCTTAAACGCCCTACCAAAACTTACCTTTGCCGGTGGTGTGTTGGTCGGTGACGATGCCGGTTTCCTAAACCCTGCCAAAATCAAAGGTACCCATACCGCGATTAAATCAGGTATGTTGGCCGCTGAAGCTGTGTATGAAGCGATTGCCGCAGGTCGTGCCAATGACGAAGTCACCACTTATGAGCAAAACTTCAAAAATTCTTGGTTGTTCGAAGACATGTACCAAGCGCGTAACTTCGCCCCTGCAATGCACCGTATGGGTGTATGGATGGGTGGCGCGTTTAACTACCTCGAGCAAAACTTCTTCAATGGCAAAATGCCAATCACCATCCATGATAACGTGCCTGACTATGATGCCTTAGAGCGCGCAGACCATGCCTTTATCCCAGATTATCCAAAACCAGATGGCAAGTTGACCTTTGATAAATTATCATCTGTATTTATCTCAAACACCAATCATGCTGAAGACCAACCTGTGCATTTGAAATTGACTGACCCAAATGTACCTGTTGAACGTAACCTTAAAATCTTCGCAGAGCCAGCACAGCGCTATTGCCCAGCCGGTGTTTATGAAGTAGTCAAAACTGGTGATAGCGCCAAGTTTGTTATCAATGCGCAAAACTGCGTACACTGCAAAACTTGTGATATCAAAGACCCATCACAAAACATCACTTGGGTAACGCCAGAAGGCGGCGGTGGTCCAAACTACCCAAATATGTAATGTTTAGCTAACTACTAAGCTAATAAAAAAACCGCCCTGATATTCCCTATCAGGGCAGTTTTTATTTTCGCTGATCAACATTTAACTCGTAAATATAGCCATTAACCAATTTGCGAATGCTTTGAATAGTTGAATAATAACCTCAACTGCATTAGCTTTTGGTGCGGCTTTATCCGTTGGTGATGGTATACTTCCCGCTAGTGGCAACGCCATGGCCTTTGCTTGGATGTTATTAGCCAAACTTGGCATTACTACAATGCCGACCCGTTTATTTAACACTGCTAGACTAATCACTTCGACCCGTTGGCTATCATCATTGGGTAAAAAGTACACGCCCGCCTGCTGCAAGGTTGGTACATAAATCACCTTATACAAATGACTTGGCACCAAGACACGCCCACGCAAGGATTTACTTGATTGGGTAAGATAAGCAGTACCACTGACCACATACACTTCCCCATATCGCATCGTCAACAACCGCGCTTGTGACTCTAACTCGCGCCAAATACCACGGTTATTATCCGGTTGCTGCGGAATAATATTGGCAAGGCTAAAGCTATCATATTGCTGTTCTCGTGTCGCCATATCAGCATTCGGTGCCAAATGGCCGCGATCATAAGGGACTTTTTTATAATCGGCTAAGCTAGATTTTACGCTATTGGGCAATCGGCTTTCTTCATGAAACTGATTTTCCCGCTCAAGTGTGCTAGCAACTTCGATACGTTCACGCGTTAAATGCTCTGCCGACCATAGTGCGGTTCGCGTTACACCCGAATACCCCACCGCAAACCCATCAAAACATAGGTAATACAGGTCTATCGGCTTGGTAGTGGTGACTTGTGGTAAACTCGCTTGTGCATACTGCGTACCACAATTAGCCAAATGACTGTCAGGCGTTTCAATAAAGGTTTGGTTACTCGCATTCACGGTATTTGTAGCATAAGCTAGCAATAAAGCTACCTTGATACCTATCACGAAAGCTGTCTTTGCCTTTGATAGTGGCTTTATCAAAATTTGGGCAATGTGTGAGAAATATATATTGATAATACCAATGACAGCCATAGATAAGAAGCAAAGCCAAGATTAGCGCTAATTATACATGACAATGGGCAAGTTTTTGGGTAAAATGAGCATCCTTTCTAATGCGCTTGGTCAATCAACAAAACCAAGGCAATCTATAACGGTGACGTGGCTGAGTGGTCGAAAGCGCACGCCTGGAAAGTGTGTATACGTTAATAGCGTATCGAGGGTTCGAATCCCTCCGTCACCGCCAATTTTCTAATCGAAACTATCAAGCTACCCTTGTATTCACTTTATTCACATTTCTGTGGGCTTAGCTTCAAGTAGCGATGGCACAATAATGCTGCCTAATTAAAAATAGCCGGATTTAATTATTCATTATTAAATCCGGCCATTATCCATACTTTAAAAGTGGTGACGATTGATAAAACAGGCTTTCAGTTGTTCGTCACTTTGATTATGAATATTTAAATAACATCTGCCCAATCCTTAATATAGGCTCTATTCATATACTTACCACTTAGAATATCGTCTAGAGAGGCAAAGTAGGAATTATTATAGGTAATATTCATATTACCACCACCATTAACAATAAAGCCTTCATCAACCCTTTGATTACCAAAAGAAGCTGAACCTATTCCTGTACCAGTACTAGGCGTAATAGTCATTTTTGCTACATATAAGGCGCCATTAATGTTTAGGTTACCACCACCATTAATATGAACCGTACCCCCTAATACAATAATTACGCCTTCAAATACTCCACAACCACGACCGTTAATATAAAAATTCCCCGTGATTACCAAAATACCGCTGCAAGTTGGTAAGGTCGGATCGTGTGCATCCCCGTTTACTAATGTAACCAATGGAGAATCGGCTATACTATTAATAAAATTGGTTAAATCAGTGGGACGATTCCATATACCTAAATCAGTGTTACTAATACAATCAGTGGTAAGACAGGTATAATTAGCTATTCGAGAAGAACGAATAGCATTCTCAACCACAGTATTAGAACCGCTGTCACCTGTGGCAATCGCCAATTTAGAATTACCTGTAATACCGAAAGCATTACTTGTGGCAGCATCAAAGGCAGTTACTGTACCACCTAAAGTTAGTGCGCCAGGCATATCTGGGATTTTAGTTGTGCCAGCCGCAGCAATTTTTATGCGAACTTTACTTTCACCAAGAACTGTACGACTTATGCCTGAACCTTTAACCAAATTACCAGTGATCAAGGCTGTCACTTGCTTATTGGTATCATCCCAACAAGGGTTAGTATTGCGAGTAGCACAACCGCTTATATCATCGGTCGTATTAATCCAAAAATAACCATTATCGCCAATATTTGCAGATCCTGTGCTATCGGCTGGAACCATCGTTCCCCAAACAGAAGAAGACCTGTCACTTGCGGCCGCAGGCCAACCATTATTGAGAAATCTCGTACTCGCCCACTGGTAGAACTGCGAAGCCCCATGCTCAGCCGCATTATGGCTAATCGTCTTGTTGTAAATATTAGCTGAGGCTTTATCTTGGGTGATAGCACTACGCATGGCATATAAACCAATTATCGCGGCGACCATGAGAAGTACTACGGTAATAACTATGGTAAAGCCCTGTTGCTGCTTCATAATTGCTTTCTCACTAATAAATGGTTGGTGGTGGCGGAGGTACTGCCCCACTAGATACATTGCCAACACCACTTTTAGTATGCGAAGTGGCGACAAAATACAAGGTTGGATCTTTAGTTGCGCCTTGCTGTGATACGCTAATTCGGGTTCTTATACTTGTAATTCGTGGAAAAATCGCTGCCCAAGTAGTACCGCTAGCCAAACAAGTCGTTTCTGAGCGCAAGCAATATTGAACACCACCTGTAGAGGACTGTAGACCATAAGTAAACTGCACACCTGTGATATTCTTGGCCAAAACATAACGTTCAGTGGGATCAAAGTCGCGCACACAGACTATCTCATTGCCAACCAACTTTAATGTATTTACTGTA
>CALJUC010000089.1 GCA_937975585.1 uncultured Moraxella sp.
AAATAAAAATGTAAGTTTAAATCACAAAATTTATTTAGAATAATTTTAAATAAGATTATAAATATTTTATTTAGCTTTGATTTTCAATTATTTATAAAATAGAATTTTTGATGTACTTACTTATTACTTATAACGTTAGTTACGTAATTGTAGCAAATTGACTGCAAATCATAGCAAACTTAGATATTTGTTATTGGCATAATAATGCTAAGTGTCACATAGATACATAACACTAGTTTTTCGCAAGTTTGTTAAATTTTAAAAAATCTTGGAGAGATTATCATGGCCTTTTTGCAAAAAACGCAACGTAAAGCCGTATTAACGACGTTAACAGTGGCCTTGACTGCGACTGGCTTAACGGCCTGTTCAAGTACGACAAGCACCGGTGCGGTTGGGGTGAATCGTAATCAGTTATTGATGGTATCAGACCAACAGGTATTACAGCTATCTAATCAAAGCTACCAACAAACCATACAGCAAGCGCGTGCCAAAGGTCTATTAGATACCAATGCCGCACAGCTAACCCGTTTAAATAGCATTGCTAAACGTTTGATTACACAAGTTGGTGCGTATCGTCCTGATGCCCAGCGTTGGCCTTGGGAAGTTCATACTATTAAGAGCAATTCATTAAACGCGTCAGTCCTACCTGGTGGTAAGGTGATGTTTTACACGGGTATTATTGACCGTCTGAACTTAACGGATGATGAAATCGCAGCTATTATGGGGCATGAGATGTCACATGCTTTACGCGAGCATGCTCGTGAGCGTCTATCACGCCAAGTAGCCACCCAAACAGGTATTGGTATCGCGGCAAGTGTGCTTGGCTTATCACAAGGTCAGACCCAATTAGCCGGTATGGCAGGTGACTTGGGCTTATCCTTACCAAATAGCCGTACTCAAGAAACTGAAGCTGACTTGATGGGTCTTGAGTTGATGGCACGCGCAGGCTACAATCCAAATGCCGCTATTACCCTTTGGAAAAAAATGCAAAATGCGGAAGGTCGCGGTGAGCCGCCACAGTTCTTAAGTACGCACCCAGTTAGTTCGACTCGTATCGCGAATTTGCAAGCGATGATGCCAAAGGTGATGCCATTATATCAACAAAGTCGCTCTCGTTAATTGAGCGAAAATCATGCTACACTACCCAAAAGTCACAACTTTTGGGTATTTTTTTAGGAAAAAATCATGAATGCCAATACCGACCAACACAATGCCATTGCCACCCCACTTGCCGATGAAATCACTCAACGCTTGCAAGCGTTAGCCCCAAGCTATCTTGAATTAGAAAATGAATCAATGCGCCATGCCGGTTACTTCGAGGGTAAAGAAAGTCACTTTAAATTGACCATTGTCAGTGAAGCCTTTAGCGGTAAACGTCTAGTACAACGTCACCAACAGGTATTTGCGTTGGTCAATGACCTATTGGCACAAGGTGGTGGCACGATTCACGCGTTCTCTATCCATGCGTATACACTTGAAGAATGGGCAGCGACGGGTGTAAGTCCTGCTAGTCCAAATTGTTCAGGACAAAACAAAGGCTAGTCATAGAGCGATTTGAGGAATTTTGATGAAACATTTACATATACTCATGGCGGTGATTACCATCGCGATTTTTTTATACCAATTTATGCAAGTTATGCTTGGCAAATCTGGTCAAGTGCCAAATAAAGGTCTGAAGATTGCGACCCATATTGTCTATACGTTATTGGTGATTGCCGGTGTGATTACCTTAATGCCGTTGATCCCATTGGTCGGTATGCCACACTGGGTACTTGCTAAGGTAATTTTATTTGTCGTTGCGATTTCATCAACCATCAAGGCGACACGTGCGACTACCCTGCCGAATCAGGCCAAAATAGGAATGATTATTGCCCTAATTGCCTATATTGGCATTGTGATTTTAGCCTTTGTTAAACCCATGAATTTATTCTAAACTATCAATAAGATGGGTGTTTTTGACCTTGATAAAAAGGAGTGTGCGATGACCTATCGAATCTTGACAGCGCTACTAGTCCCTTTGATGTTAGTGGGCTGTGCTAGTACACCAAAACCTGAGTATAT
>CALJUC010000090.1 GCA_937975585.1 uncultured Moraxella sp.
TTTGATTGTTTGACTTCTTTAATAAGCTCAAATTTTTTGGTTTTCTCATTCCAAACATTCACAAAATAGGTAAGCTTTTGAATTGCTGTATCTGTTTCAGCGATTTGTTCTTGTTCACAATTACGCGTGATAAATAATCGGCTATCGGGATAAAAATGTAATCTTTCATCCGTCATCTCATCTTCAACGGAATAACAGCCTAACTCAAGAGGTGTGTCTTCACCAACCGGCAAACCGTAGACTGTTCCTGTCTTTTTATCAATCATAGCACCACTGATACAACCTGTCCCACAACCCCACATCGTGACCACATAACTACCGCCAAAGCCAATCTCACCGTGTTTGTAGGCATCGGTAATTCGGGTGCGAAAAAGACGCCATTCACCGAGTTTTAGTGGGGCTTTTTTGCCGGTATAAATTTTTGCCGGGTACTTTTCAAATGTATAACCGGCAACGGTTTCAGCAGTGGCATTCTGCGCTAGTAATGCGCCAACGATAAATAGGGTAAAGGCTAGTGACTTCATCGTTATACCTTTTTTATGCTTTAGCAAACTCACCGATACGGCCATACATTTTAGCGCATTGTTCTACGCACAGGTTTTCCATATTCATAAAGGCATGTACCATGTCAGGAAAGTGCATCAGTTCACTGTCAAAACCGGCTTCTTGCATCAACTCGTGGTAGCGGATATCTTCATCACGCAATGGGTCATAACCGGCGCTGATGTTCAGGGTTTTTGGCAATAAATACTGGGTATGATGTACCAACGTGGCCAAATCCGTCCAAAATGGCGATGTTAAATCGCGGTCATCATAGCGATGAAAGTAGTTATTGTAATACCATTCAATTTTGGCTTTTTCGAGTAGATAGCCTGTGCCATTTTCTTCTATAGATGGCTGTGAAAGCGTGTAATCAAGTCCCGCATAAATAAGCAACTGATGAGTGATCGTCAAATCAGTGTCGATTTTGCCCGCTAACCAATCCTGTACCAACGTAGCCGTAATCGCACCGCCTGCGCTATCGCCGCCAATCATCAAGGTACCGTTACCTTGGTAGCCTAATTCAGTGAGTGTCGGTATCAAGTATTTGAGTACCGAATGCGCGTCATCAATTCCCGCAGGGTAGAGGTTTTCTGGGGCCAGACGATATTCTGGGGCAATCACCACACTGCCAGTTGCGACCGCAAGTTTTTTATAGATTTTATCGTACACGCTGACCGAGCCCGCCATACCACCGCCACCATGAAAGAATACCAATAGCGGCACAGCGACAGGGTTGTCTTTATCTGGCAGCGCGGTGCCTTCAGGGGTGAATACCCGTAACGGCACACGATAGCCACGAAAGTTCTGGGGTGTGACCAATACCGTATCTAACGTCTTTGCCATATTGGGAGCAACGGTGACAAAGGTATTGGTTAAGTTGGCTAATGCCTCGCGTGCGTTGATGGCATTCGGCGTCACGCCTTGGGCAATCAAAAATGGCACGATTACTTGGTGTAATTGGTATAAATAAGCGTTGAGCGCAAACGGAATCGGTTCTTTTAATGGGCTAATCGTTGACATGGTAAGTTATCTTATCGTGAGTGAAAAATTGGCTTAGGTATAAATCATGCTTGAGATGACTTATAACTAAATTGAAAGTAGCTATATTAAAAGTAAATAGGTGAAAACTAACTAGATTAAAAGTCGCTAGATTAAACGTGACTAGCGTAAAGAAAAACTTACTTGATTATAGAGCAGGCGGCTGATATGTCAATGTCGTACCCAGTAACCATAACATGAGTAATACAACCGGAATATGGAACACCAATTGGGTTACGGTAAAGCCCATCACATCTTTGGGTTTGAGTTTTAAAATGCCTAACATCGGTAGCATAAAGAATGGGTTAATCAAATTTGGCAAGGCTTCGGCCACGTTATACACCTGTACAGACCAGCCTAAATGCACTTTCAAATCATTGGCGGCTTGCAACACATACGGTGCTTCGATAATCCATTTACCGCCCCCGGATGGGATAAAAAAGCCCAAAATCGCAGAATAAATCCCCATCACCACCGAAAAGGTTTCGGCGGAGGCAATTGACACAAAGAACTCAGCAATGTAATGCGATAGCGATAAATCAGCCCCATTCACCGCTTTGGTCATGATAAAAGCAATACTACCATATAGTGGGAACTGAATTAAAATTCCGGCCACCGCAGGCACGGCTTTATTGACCGCTTGTAAAAAGTTACGTGGGGTGCCGTGTAAGGCAAGACCGAGCATTAAGAAGATAAAGTTATACGTATTTAGGCTCGAAATCGCAATCAAAGGGTTGCTTTTGGTAAATTCATTGAGCATCCATACGATACCCAAAATTACGACTAATACCGTCAAAATCGGTGAATTTTCTAACCAGTCACCGGGGCGTTTATGCTCGGTTTCAAGCTTTTTTTCTTCTGTAATCAAATTAATGCCGAAGTCATCCACTGTCTTGACAGATTGGCCTTTGGGTGCCGACCAATATGCAATCGCAATTGATAACACGATTAAGATACCCGCCATCAGCATAGACTGTGGTAAAAAAATCGTTTCGGTAAAGGGAATCACGCCTGATAGATGGTAAAACGACTCAGGGATACTTTTTTGGTTGGCTTGTAACTGCGCAGCAGAAGAACTTAGACCCAATGCCCAAGTCGCGCCCATACCGACAATCGCGGCAGCAGCAGCCGCACGATAATCCATGTGCAGTTCTTTGCGTTTGGCCAAGGCAATGACCAATAGCGCGGTTAAGACCGTACTCATCGCCCAGTTAATCAATGACACCAATAAGCTGATGGTCGCGACCAACACAATGCCGCCCGTGCCTGACTTTGGCAGGCGTGCCAACCAATCAATGAGTTTTTACATCGGCTTTGATACCGATACCACATAGCCGACAACGACGAGCATACTCATCTAGAGGGTAAAGGGAATAAGGCTCCAAAAGCCATCACCAAAAGCCAACGCCACTTGTTGGGCAGGCGCGCCGATACTCATCGCCGCAATCGCAACGATAATCACGCCCAAGGCGGCAAACACATAGGAATCAGGGAACCATTTTTCTGCCCAATCGCTCACGCGAATGGCAAAGCGCTGCAGCATATTTTGAGAAACTTGCATAATACCTCCTTATCATTCTTGTATAATTATTTACTAAACACGTATAAATGTGTTCAATCATTAAACTGTCCTTAATGACTGCTCCCTCATTCATTTTGCCATATTAAAATAGCCTAGGTAAAGTGATGAACTTGTAATAAATTAAACAAAAGCCTATAAGTATAGGCAGCTACCCAAAATTATGGGTAATCTGGTAAAACAGAAACAAACTAATCACCCAAAAATGCTACCATAGCGCTTTTATTTCAGCCGTTATGCTGATAAAACCAAATAAGATAGTTATTATGCCAAAACCCGCCAATACCGCTGTGATAGACAGCAGCGCTTCACCCACCCAATCACAGCAACCCCAAAAATCTCAATCATCTTCTACTCAGACGCCTAATCCACCACCCATAAGTGAACCAAATCTTTGGGTCAAGCTGACGATTGGCATTATTGGTTTGTTTGCTTTCTTGCAAGTGTACTCGATACAAGCGATTTTGCCGGTGATTATGCAGGAGTTTCAAGCGACCGAAACCCAAGTGGGGATGACAGTGGGTGCGACCGTGATGGCAATTGCCTTGAT
>CALJUC010000091.1 GCA_937975585.1 uncultured Moraxella sp.
AGTTAATAGTCGATTTGGCTTTGGCTTATAAAAAAATTTCAACCGTAATAATATACTTTAATTGTCAGTAAAAGTTAATGACGAATTGCCAAAATTGGTGCATATTCATCATTTTTTTAATAAATGCTCATTGTATCAAAATTAAAATAATACTAATAAAGTTCAGTATTATTGCGGGATTGACCAATTATGCTGGAAAAATCAACTCCGCAGTCATCGTATCGACAAATCCGTAATTGCAGAACGGTATTTTTTTTGATGACGATGCTCGGGCGGATTATTTCATTGGATAATGGCTGAGGACTTGGGATTTTGCTATAATTGCGCATTAGATTTTTATTTTTGCCTATTAATGGCATTCGCTGACATCTTATGACTAAGATGGTGTATATTTTGGAAGCAACAATGACAAGCTCTGTACAAACCCACAATCCCGCCCCAACGACTGGCAAATCCGCAGACAGACCCAAACGCCCGGAAGTCGGTGAGAAACTGCGTGGCCACGATAAAGTCGCTCGTATTCCCATCAAAATCATCCCAACGGTAGAGACCCCGAAAAAACCAGACTGGATTCGCGTTAAGTTGTCTAGCCCTGCTGAAGTCGGTCGTATCAAAGACACCTTGCGTCAGCAAAAGCTTTATACCGTCTGTGAAGAAGCGGCTTGTCCGAATCTACCACAATGCTTTGGTGACGGTACTGCAACCTTTATGATTATGGGCGATATTTGTACTCGTCGCTGCCCATTCTGTGATGTGGCGCACGGCCGTCCGAATGCGTTAGATGAATTAGAACCAATTCATACCGCTGAAACCATTGCCGGTCTTGGCTTAAAATATGCGGTGATTACCTCGGTTGACCGCGATGACTTGAGAGATGGCGGTGCCGGTCACTTCGCCCAAGTCATTACCGAGTCACGCAAATTAAGCCCAAATTGCTTGATTGAGATTTTGGTACCGGACTTTCGTGGTCGTGAACAAGTCGCCCTTGATATCTTAACTGAAACCACACCTGACGTGTTTAACCATAACATTGAAACGGTACCACGTCTATATAAGGCTTTCCGTCCTGGGTCAGATTATCAACATTCGCTAGATTTGTTAAAGCAATATAAAGCCCGTCGTCCGGATATCGTGACCAAATGCGGCTTTATGGTGGGTCTAGGCGAAACGGAAGAAGAAGTGTATGCACTACTTGACGACTTGCGCGCCCATGATGTGGATTTGATTACGATTGGACAATATTTGCAGCCTAGCAAATCGCATGCCCCTGTTGATCGATTTGTGCATCCTGATGAGTTTGACCGCTACACTGAACACGGTAAAAAATTGGGTTTTGCCAATATTTGGGCAGGGCCTATGGTACGCTCTAGTTACTTTGCTGATAGACAATACTACGGTGAGCCTTGCCCTCGCCCAACCCGCGGCACCAACCCACTGAGTGAAGCGGATATGAAAAAATCTGGCTGCTAAGTCTGGCTATTAAGTCTAGCTGTTAACAAAGTCATCTCTTGTATGAAGCCCCCAAAAAAGCCATCATGTTTTGATGGCTTTTTTTATGCTAAGCTAAGCAAAAACAGCAGGGTTTTTAGTATGACTGACTTCACGTTATATCAACCAAAACAGCCGCCCATCGCCACTTTACTGGTGGTACACGGTATGGCAGAACACCAAGGACGTTATCAAGCGTTTGCCCAGTTTTTGGTAAATCATCAAATTGCAGTGATGACTTTTGATCACTTGGGTCACGGTAAAAAAAGCCAACATCAGCATACATTAGGCTATATGGGTAACCCAGACCCTGCC
>CALJUC010000092.1 GCA_937975585.1 uncultured Moraxella sp.
GAATATTGTCTGGGTTGTACGGCTTGTTAAAACCGCTTGATTTGATGCTACCTTACCGCCTAGAAATGGGCACAAAACTAAAAAATCCCAAAGGCGAGAATTTGTATCAATTTTGGGGCGATACAATTGCCGATTTAATCAATCAACGCATGGCAGACAATGAACAAACAACCTTAATCAATCTCGCTTCCAACGAATACTTCAAGTCGGTTAATCCCAAAAAAATTACGGCGGATATTATCACGCCCCGTTTTGAAGACGGCAAAGATGGTCAATATAAAGTGGTAAGCTTTTATGCCAAAAAGGCACGTGGTTTGATGGCGCGTTATGCCGCAGAAAACCAAATAGACAATGCACAAGATTTACAAGGTTTTGATTTGGAAGGTTATCGCTTTGTCGAAGATGCCTCAAGCAGTACCGAATGGGTATTCCGCCGCGACAATGCCTAAACTGCCATTAATACTTTAGTGCTTAATTACTTAATTGAAAGGTGAATTGATAGCACCTTTTTTATTATCTCTTATTTATAGCATTGAATTATTGTTAATATTGCGCAAGGAAAAATCCCATCAGACCAAAATTTGACAGGATTTTATCAGCCCTAAAATTATTAAGAGTGCGTTAAAAAAATTTGGATTGAACCACTATCTACTACTATTTTTCTTTAACTTCATCTTGATGCAAGGATAATCCGCCAACACCACTTTCACCGCCATCGCCTGAGCCGCGTTTACTTTTTAGTTTAATCTGTAG
Organism: uncultured Moraxella sp.; assembly: GCA_937975585.1. GTDB lineage: Bacteria > Pseudomonadota > Gammaproteobacteria > Pseudomonadales > Moraxellaceae > Faucicola. The sequence continues at coordinate 754 of CALJUC010000092.1, forward strand.
GCGCAACTCATTGGTCGAATCGGCATTACGAATCGCTTCATTGTATGAAATCGCGCCTTCATCGTACAAATCAAACAAGGCTTGGTCAAAGGTTTGCATCCCTAATTCACGAGATTTGGTCATAATCGGTTTTAGCTCATGGAAACTACCTTTCAAAATCAAATCCGAAATTAACGGGGTATTAAGCATAATCTCAACAGCCGCACGGCGACCTTTACCGTCTTCGGTACGAATCAAACGTTGCGAGATAATGGCTTTCATATTTGATGATAAATCCATCAATAACTGCGCGCGACGCTCTTCTGGGAAAAAGTTAATAATGCGATCAAGCGTTTGATTGGCGTTATTCGCGTGCAAAGTACCCAAGCACAGATGCCCAGTTTCGGCAAAGGCAATTGCGTGTTCCATGGTTTCGGTGTCACGAATCTCCCCAATCAAAATCACATCGGGTGCTTGGCGCAGGGTGTTTTTGAGCGCATTATGCCACGAGTGACTATCCACCCCGACTTCGCGATGCGTCACCATCGACTGTTTATGCTTATGCACGTATTCGACAGGGTCTTCAACGGTAATGATATGCCCTGCTGAGTTAGTATTACGGTGGTCAATCATGGCGGCCAATGACGTCGACTTACCCGAGCCAGTGCCACCAACGACAAGAACCAAGCCGCGTTTTTCCATGATGATATTTTTGAGTTGCTCCGGTAGTTTGAGCTGAACGAAATTCGGAATCTCAGCCGCGATGGTACGTATCACCATGCCAACTTGCTGTTGTTGTTGAAACACATTGACGCGAAAGCGCGACACATGGGGCACGTTAATCGCAAAGTTACACTCTAACTGTTCTTCAAATTCTTGCAGCTGTTTGGCATTCATCAAACTATAAGCAAAAAGTCTGGCATTGTCGGCTGATAATGGCTGCTTACTAAGTGGTTTCATCTCACCGTGATACTTGATACTCGGTGGAAACTCTGCCGAAATAAATAAATCCGAACCACCGACTTCGACCACTTTGGTCAGCATATTAATCATAATGCGTTGGGCTTCGGCAAGTTGCTCATCCGTAAATTTGACGGTCGGTTGTTCTTTAAACATAGTGTAGTGCGCCACTGATTATCAAAGGCATTATGGTAGGTAAAAATCTTGTTTTTAGCAATGCACGATAAGCGATTTTTTAGGGTAAATTTTAACGGGTTTACTTTTATTAAGATGATAAAAAACCCTGCCAACGCAATGATTGACAGGGTTTTTATATGGTCACAACTTAGGTGACGGGGTAAGACTAAGCGGGATAAGTAACACGACAATCTATTATTGATTGCCGAGAACCTATCGAACTAGGCTAGCTTACATCATACCGCCCATACCACCCATGCCGCCCATACCACCCATCGCAGCACCCGCATCTTCTTTTGGAAGATCAGTGATCATGGCTTCAGTGGTTAGCATTAAGCCTGCAACAGATGCAGCGTTTTCTAATGCTGAACGGGTAACTTTGGCTGGGTCAAGGATACCCATCTCTAGCATATCACCGTATTCACCCGTCGCCGCGTTGTAACCATAGTTACCTTCACCGCCTTTCACAGCGTTGATAACCACAGAGGCTTCGTCGCCCGCGTTGGTGACGATTTGACGTAATGGCGCTTCGATTGCACGACGTAAGATGTTGATACCTGCGGTTTGGTCGTCATTGTCACCTTTTACGTTGTCAAGGGCAGCAACCGCACGAACTAGCGCAACACCGCCACCAGCAACCACACCTTCTTCAACCGCAGCACGAGTTGCGTGTAGCGCATCGTCAACACGGTCTTTTTTCTCTTTCATTTCGGTTTCAGTCGCTGCACCGACTTTGATAACGGCAACACCGCCAGCAAGTTTTGCGATACGCTCTTGTAGTTTTTCTTTGTCGTAGTCTGAGGTTGATTCTTCAACTTGACGACGGATAGAAGCAACGCGGTCTGCGATTTCTTGCGCTGAACCAGCACCATCAACGATAACGGTGTTTTCTTTGCCTACGGTTACTTTCTTAGCAGTACCCAATACTGATAGGTCAGCGGTTTCTAAGCTCATGCCTAGTTCTTCTGATACTACCGTACCGCCAGTCAAGATAGCGATATCTTGAAGCATAGCTTTACGACGGTCACCAAAACCAGGTGCTTTAACGGCTGCAACTTTTAAGCCGCCACGCATGTTGTTCACTACCAAGGTAGCCAACGCTTCGTTTTCAACGTCTTCAGCGATGATTAGCAATGGCTTGCCTGATTTCATCACGTTTTCTAGTAGTGGAATCAATTCGCGGATGTTGCTGATTTTTTTGTCAACCAATAGGATGAATGGGTTTTCTAATTCAGCGGTCAAAGTATCTGCTTTGTTTGCGAAGTATGGGCTGATGTAGCCACGGTCAAACTGCATACCTTCAACAACTTCTAGGGTATCTTCAAAGCCTGAACCTTCTTCAACGGTGATAACGCCTTCTTTACCCACTTTTTCCATCGCTTGCGCGATTAAATCACCAATAGTTTGGTCAGAGTTGGCAGAAATTGAGCCTACTTGTGCGATAGCTTTGGTATCATTTGCTGGTGTAGAGATTGATTGGATACGCTCAACAACGGCACGTACGCCTTTGTCGATACCACGTTTTAGATCCATTGGATTCATACCAGCGGCAACTGATTTCATACCTTCTTGCAAGATAGCTTGTGCTAATACGGTTGCAGTCGTGGTACCGTCACCGGCTACGTCATTAGTTTTGCTTGCCACTTCACGAACCAACTGGGCACCCATGTTTTCGAATTTGTCGTCTAATTCGATTTCTTTGGCCACTGATACACCGTCTTTGGTGATGGTTGGTGCGCCAAATGACTTGTCGATAACCACGTTACGGCCTTTTGGACCTAAGGTAACTTTAACAGCGTTTGCTAGTACGTTAACGCCATCAATCATTTTTGAACGTGCATCTGCACCAAATTTTACATCTTTTGCCATGAGAAACTTCTCCAATTCTTTTAATGATTTAACAAAATACGGTTAAACAATTTCATAAAGCTAGTTTTACAGGATTAGCCTTCTAATACACCTAGTACGTCTGCTTCGCGCATAATCAGCAATTCTTCACCGTCAACTTTGACAGTTGTACCAGCATATTGGCCGAATAATACTTTGTCGCCAACTTTTACGTCTAATGGACGAACGTCGCCATTTTCACGGACTTGACCATTACCAACGGCAATAACCTCGCCTTGTACAGGTTTTTCTTGCGCGTTGCCAGCTAGTAATAGGCCACCGGCAGTTTTTTGCTCTTCTTCGCTACGGCGTACCACAATACGGTCTTGTAAAGGACGAATATTCATTATTAACTCCATAAATTGCACAATTATTTTTTGGGAAAGTTCAATGTTGGCATCTTGCCAGCCCATTGAAAAAACGATTAATCAATCTGCCCTCAATGCACATAAAACATTGAGTGATTCAGGTTGATTAAGCTTGTATTTGACAATGGGGTTAATGGCTAATTTGTTCAAGCATTTTATAGCAATTTTTTTATGTTTTATGACGTAGCACTTATTTTTATCACTAGAACCTATCTACATACTGATATTTTGTTACAAAAAATGTGTAGTGCTTGTAATTTATTGGACTCCCCCCTATCTTAGCGCTAATCAGTCATCTACCGTGGTAACACTACAAGGCAAAAATATGTCAACTATCAAAAAAATCGCAACGTTTACCGCTTTGGCAACCACGATGTTAGCCGCTAATAGCGCAATGGCAGCCATTAAGCCATTTTCTGCGACCTATAGTTTTAATATCGAAGGCAAATATAACGGTACCGCCGTACGGACGTTAAAACAAACCGGTAATCAGTACCAATATAATGTTGACGCCAAAGTGGGCAAACTCGCCTCTGCCAAACAAGCCTCTTCGTTTATTAATAAAAACGGCATGATTGTGCCAGTGATGAGTAGTACCCAGTACAAAATTTTGGGCGCCGGTCGTACCACAACATTAAACTTTAATGCAGCGGCTAAACAACTTACCAGTAATTATAAAGGTGAAACCAAAGTTATCCCAATGCCACAGATTGCTTTTGATGACTTAAGTCTTGAAGTACAAATTCGTGAAGATTTAAAGGCGGGCAAATTCCGTGGTAACTACTTAATGGCTGACCGTAACAAAATTGAGTCGGTACCTTTTACCAAATCAGCAACCACCAAAATCACGGTTCCTGCAGGTACTTTTGATGTCGTGCGTATTGACCGTGTTCATGATGATAAAAATCGTCAGACCAGTTTTTGGCTTGCACCGAGTTTAGACTACTTACCGATTAAGGTCGCACAAACAGATGATGGTAAAAAAATGGAAATGAACTTATCAAAGGTTAATCAATAAGTTTTTCTCTCATTTATGCCTATCAAAAAGCCAGCATTGCGCTGGCTTTTTTATTGCTTTTTTAAAATTATCTTCTAGGCAATATTTATTGTCTTTTATAGGTTGTGTTGAACATTTAATATACAAAAGAACATAATGAGGAAATTTTGATAAAAAAATAGCGAAGCAGTAAACTTTAAGCTCTGACCCAAAAAGAAGACTGTTCGCTATGCCTCGTCTTATGCTAAATAATCAACACTGGAAGAAGCTAAAACCCATTCTACAAGAAATTGGCATCTATGACTATGCTAATTTAAGAAAGACCGTAGAAGGGATCTTATATAAAATGCGAACAGGCATACCGTGGCGGGACTTACCCAGATATTTTGGAAAGACCAACACAATATTTAAAGCCTTTAACCGATGGTCACAAAGTAATAAGCTCATCAAATTGTTTGAAAAGATGATTAACTTTCCAGACATGGAGTGGCTGTTTATCGATGCAACTTATATTAAAGCTCATCAGCACAGTAGTAGTGGTGACATGAAAGAGCAAGGCATTGATAAAAGTGTCGCAGGTAATACCAGTAAAATTCATTTGGCGGTTGATGCACATGGCAATCCCATTCGTTTCATCATTACCGATGGCGTAACCCACGATGTTAAAGCAGCACCTGACTTGATTGATACGTTAGATTTAAGTGATGTTGTGGTACTTGCTGCTGATAAAGGCTATGACTCTCAGTGCTTTCGTGAGAAAGTTGAAGAGAGTCAAACCATAGCTAATATTCCAAGAAAGCGTAACACTAAACTATCAAATGAACATATGGATTGGCATTTATACAAGTCTCGTCATTTGGTTGAAAATGCTTTTTGCCGTATTAAGCATTATCGGGGTATTGCGACAAGGTATGAGAAGCTTAAACGCAATTATGAGAATTTGGTCGCTCTAGCCTTTGCTTATCATTGGCTGAAGCTTTGAATGTTCAACAGAACCTAAATTCATCAAAAATTTTAGAAAGTGGCTACTAAATTGGCTACTAAACAAACTTACTTAAATAACAAGCCCAGTATTATCAAGGGTTACAGCCTTTAAAAGAAGCACACTTCGGTGAGCTTTTTTTGGCGTATTGTTAGGGATTGTCTAGTACTGTCCCATTTTATCCAATAAAAAAACCCTTCGCAGTTGCAAAGGGTTTTTGACAATAAGCGATTAAACTTATTT
>CALJUC010000093.1 GCA_937975585.1 uncultured Moraxella sp.
GCAACAAAATAGCATCGCCTGTATCAATCGCTTGACTATAACCTTCATCTTCTAGCGATTGATTTTTGATAGGCACATATTTTTGTAGCATTAAGTAGTAATCTATTGGGAAGTCAATATGACCTTCGGACGCACCAATTCCAACAAAATAATCTTGCATAGTGGCAATATCGCTACTTGTTAATTTATGAATTTTCATGCTGCATGGTGTTTTTGCCTCAATAGAAATATCACCAAATTTCATCCATTCATTTGACATACTGCCGCCAATGCTCAAATTCAGAGTATTAAACACATCAAGGTTTAACGTGCCGAAAGTTATATCCCCTCCGCCATTAACCTGTATGCCTAAATTCACAAAAAAGTTTTCAGTAGCCTTTCTTAAGTTTGCTGGCAACATCATGTTTGATTCATCGCAAAACAGCAAATATTGTGGCGCTGTTTCTGTGCCATCAATAATAAAACTCACCTTGCAAAAAACATTGAAGTGAGCATAGGTGTTTTCTGAATAATCAAGTCCTAAAAACTCGCCTATGTCACCATCGTATGAATACCCTGTGAAATCAATATAAGTGGCTAGGGCGTTTGCTGTATCACCGCCAGTGCCACCCGTGCTTCCCCCATCGCTGGGGGCAGCTACTTTCCCAACCCTTCAACATTGACCCCCTGCGAGATTTGCACCATTGCATCCATCATACGACCTGCAACACTACCCACACCAAACTTGCTATCTGCGGTAGTCTTATCGTAGATAGCCGTTGGCAACCCATTTTCGACACTTTGCACATCATCAGTGACAATCACAATTTTATGATTTTGACCTGCCAATCCAGTGCGCTGCGTGTTGGTATTAATCTCAGTATAAGTACCTGGGGTGCGGACTTTTCCAATGCTCATCACATTATCCTTCTAAGTTAATTTGTTGATATCACGGGCTATCGCTTGATAGCCGTGTGCTTCATCCAAGATATAATCTATCGCCACCACATCTAGCCACGGCTCATCTGTTTCATCTGCCGCGCTCGATGTCGTTGCCGTCACAATCCAGTCATACGCTAGGACGCTGACAGTTTGGTTTTGGGTGCGAGTGTTAAATAAGGTAGTGATTGACCCACCTTCTAGCGGTTCAATTGGTAAATCTAACCGACTACCATTCAGAGCTGCTTCCACATCCGCGATGAGTTGATAACTCCCCACAGTTAGCATTTTCCCAGTGTTATCAAATGCCCCTTGCCGCGCCGTCTCCTCCACCCGTTGTGAGCTTGCACCCACTAGCACCGTAAACACATACTCACGAGCCTTGCGTCTGTTTGTCACTTGGCTTGGCGGTTTGGCTTGCTTGAATGTCACCCAAATAGCAGGGAACTGACTGACGACTTGGGCAAACTCATCAGGATTTTGCATATCAAAGTCGCCACCATACGATTTAATCTGACGCACGTTATGACCGTGTACGTCATAATAAGCCTTAATCGTGTCTTTGATACCTTGCTCAATCGCTGTGAGAATAGGCGTAGCCATTACCAACCACTACCTCCAAATACCGTAGGGCGACCATTGGTCATCTGTGCCAAGTTAGTCGCTGCTACAGCATTGGTTGCAGTGGTGCTTGCCCCAATACCGATTTTGCCATCATTGACCTGTTTTAGGTTGCCAACCGCCAGTTGATAGCGTTTTTCGTCACGCTCACTGACACGACTCGCCCCTAGCACCACATGATAGCGAGCGATGTCGCACGCCATCATCTGCACAAAAGGTGATTGCAAAACCGTCGGTACGCTCATTTGCTTAGCAAGATACGCATCTACTTCCGCATTGGCACTGTCAATCGCTGCTTGCAGTTTGATTTCATTGATTTGTCCCGTGTAGGGTGGTTCGTTGTCCGTGATTTCGGTCAAGTCTTGCACCCCAAAACGGGTAATCATGGCAGCGATGGTGGCGTAGGTAGTGGTCATGGGCTACTCGTTACGCTGTGCCTGTTGATTTATACGCGAGCTGCCAGAATGAGTAGCCAGCACCATAACGCGCTTCGATACCAAATTTATAGACACCACGGCTGAATACATCTGGGCTATTGATATCGGTCTGCTGCACAAACACTAGCTTTTTACGCTCTTGGATAATCAGTGGTTTGACAGGCATATGCTGGTCAAGCAAGTACCAAGCATTGTCATCTTCAAGGTCATCTAACACGACCAGTTCAGCCGTACCTTTGTAAATATTGATGCTGTTATCATCAAATTTGTCAGCAGTGAGCAGCGTTTTTGCCACGTCTTCTTGAGCAGGCGGCACGACCAGTACGGTTGGGCGTACTTTTAAGCCACGACCATCTTCATCTTTTAGGCTGCGCATGGCGGTACGGGCTTTACCATAGCTAGCTTCCGCTGCCGCACGACTGGCAACAGATAATTTAGCTGTACCGAGGTTACTGGCTTTGCCCGCTTTACCGTTGACAGTCACAGGATGATCAGAACTAAAGAAAGGCTTACCGTCATAGCACAGGTTGGTATCACCATCGTTGAGTAGGGCAGCGACCATTTCATCAGGTAGCTGTGCACCTGACCAAGTGGCTTGTTGCACCATGTTTGAGTATTGCCCGATATTGTCATCTTCGATGTCATCTCGGAGCACTTCGACGGTGGATTCATACGATTTGTTGGGGATGGTATAGCCTTGGGCTTCGAGTTTATGGATGACTTTATCCCCAATCCACTCACGCATTTTGGGGAATTTACCCAACCATGCGTAGGTGTTTTGGGAAGAACTTGAGCTGACTTTCATTGCCAGTTTTTGCCATTGGGTTTCGGTTTCTTTGAATGCCGTGTTGAAGGTCATGTTGAGACCAGCGGCAATGGCTTGTAGATTTTCACGAGTTAGTTGCATAGATGTTCCTTTTCAATTTTGACAAATGGCTTTTATAATGGTGTGCTGCCGAAACTCGGCAGCACACCAGTGGGCACGTCACTGACATTGACCCACACGTGTGTGCCACCATCCAGCCCCATCATCGTACCAGCGATTAATTTACCAGCCACTGCTTGACTGACTGCGCCATCCGCGGTAATGGTGACTTGTTTACCGATATCTGCTTGAGTCAATGGTGTGGTTGAGTCATTAGTTAGCAAAAACTGGCGGTTACGTGTAATCGTGATATATTGCGCACCGTCCGCACCTTGCGTATTATCAACACTGTGTTCTGCTCGTCCAAAAAACAGCTTGGCATTAGTGTCATGAGCAGGGACAGCAAAACCTGCGTCATTAGTAGCGACCATTTGACCTTCAACAATTGCCACGGCTGCTGCGACTAGCAGTGGGATACGTCCGCCATCGCGGTAAGGGACTTGTTTCATCAGTTTTTCTCCAAATTAAATTTTAGATGATGCTTGGCTTATGCCATTGAGCTTGCTAAGTCTTTGGCATCAACACCCAATTGTGCCGCTACCAGTTTGACATCAGCAGTCAAGGCAACCGTTGTGGTGGCAG
>CALJUC010000094.1 GCA_937975585.1 uncultured Moraxella sp.
CCCAAGCAGGCTGAGCCACCAAGCCTTTAATCGCTTGGTCACAGGAATATAGTCTATTTGCCCAGTCTTGGGTGCTAGCGAGTGAGTGACGACGTAACGCTTGGTTATACAGGCCTTGTTTATTTGACCAAATCCCCAAGCTTTGAAAACTAGCGCCAGCCAGCAAACTTTGGATGCTTCGCATATCCTTAGCGATGACCCATAAAATAAGACTTTCCGGCTCTTCAGCGCGGCGTAACTGCTGAAAAATCGTGACGACTTGGGCAATATTACCTTGTAGCATGGCATCGGATAAATCAAAGGTGGTATAGCGCGATTGACTGACCAAGCCATCCCGTAATTGCGTTTCATCAATCGTGATTAATGGCTGTGATGTATCATAAGCAGGGGCGTATAGATACGATAAGCGCCATAAGCTTTGATAAGCGGTCAGCAAATTGTGTTGCGTTTGTGCCAATAGTAGCTGCCAAGCCTCTTTGGTCAGATTCAGACCAAATTGTTGTGCTTGCTGACTGTGTAGCTGTTCGCGTTGCTGCGGTTGGGTTAGTTGGCAGTCAATGACCTGACCTTGTGTGACGCACAACTGAAAAAATGCACTTTGTTGGCTTTTTTTGTCGTATTTATCACTGATGACGATAAGACAGTTTTGGCTGGCATCACTGGCAAAGGCTTGCAACTCAGCAAGGCTGTCTTTGTCAGGCTTATGATTGCCTTGTGCGATAATGACTTTGCTATCATCAAACAGCGATAGACCGTTAAGCGCTGCCAAGATTTCCGGCCAAGTCTTGGCTGAGGTAATCTCAAAGCGTTGAATCGCCAGCTGCTGCGCTTGCCACTGTGGCTGTAAGCGCTCAATCAACCATTGAGCCAATAACGTTTCATCACCGTGCAACAGCCAGAGCCCAGTAACTGGGGTGGTCTGCTGCTTGGCAAGTTCATACGCGGCTAAAAAGTTATGCTGCATGAATGACGTTATGGGGTGGGCAGTTTGGCTGGTAGCGTGGTGGGCACAGCAAGCGCTAGATACTGTTCAGCGACACGTTGGGCGATATTGTCATATAGCCACACTTTAATTTGCTCAGCCTGTGGGTTATCAGTTGCAACGTTAGCTTGGTCATACTGATAGCTACGTTGCACCTGAATCGTGTTTTTAACGATTTTTGGCGCGCCATTTTGTTGGAACTGATACGTTACCTCAGCGGACATGACCATACGAATTTCGGTCAGTAGACCACGTAATCGGTAAGTTTGCATTTGAATGTTTCGAACTTGAATCGTTGGTTGACCCTTGGTATCTACTAATACCGCGCTATTATTGGTCAGCGTTGGGCCATCCACGGTTGGCAAAGTCATCAGCGCAAATTGGTGTTTCAATGCGTTCTTGACAGCAACATCTTCAGGCGCATTACCAAATACCAACTGCGTGGCTGGAAGACTACGCACCATCTTAAGACGTTCGGTATTGTGATAACCGCGCAACTGAAACCCACAACCACTTAAGCTAGTAGCCGCTAGCACCCCAGTGAGTGCTAGCCAAACAAATTTGTGTGTCATGCTTATCGTCCTTTAGTTACGATCAACCTTTTACCACGATATTGACCAGTTTGTTAGGTACCACGATTTCTTTGACAATGTCACCGGTCAAGAATTTTTGTACACTGTCTAGCGCTTTGGCTTGTGCTTTTAAGCTATCGGCATCGCTATTTGGCGCAACTTCAAGCTGACCACGGATTTTACCGTTGACTTGGACAACCATGGTAATGGTATCTTGTACCAAAGCTGATTGGTCGACACTTGGGTAGCTCAAGGTCAATGGGTCAAGGCCTAAATGCGCCAATAGCACTTCTGCCATATGCGGTGCATACATGGCAAGTAGCGTCAATAAGGCAACCACGGCTTCATTAGCCACTGCAAGATCAGCGGCTGTTTCAGCGGTAAAGCTGGTCAATTCATTGGCCAATTCCATTAAGGCTGAAACTGGGGTGTTAAGTGCCAAGCGTTTACCCAAGTCATCATCCAATTTGGCGATGGTTTCGTGGGTCTTACGGCGTAAGTTTTTCGCAGCTTTACCCAATCCTTCCGTGGTTACCGCTAAGTCACTTGCTGATAAACCTTGCGAAGCTAACGTTTCGCCATGCTCGATGGTATAACGCCATACTTTTTTCAAGAAATTGTATGGGCCTTTTAAGCCATCATCAATCCATTCTAAGGTTTGGTCAGCGGGTGCGGTAAACATGGTATACAAACGCACGGTGTCCGCACCATATTGGTCAATGGTGGCTTGTGGGTCGATACCGTTGTTTTTTGACTTCGACATTTTTTCGATTTTGCCGATGATGACAGGTTGACCGTCTGCCTTCAATTTGGCAGATAACGGTTGGCCTTTGTCACTGTACTCAATCTCAATGTCATCTGGGAAATAGTAGGTTTTACTGCCGTCATCATTTTGACGATAGAAGGTTCCCGCAAGTACCATGCCTTGGGTCAATAAGTTAGCAAAAGGCTCAGCGCCTGAGACCAAGCCTTCATCACGCATCAACTTATGGAAGAAGCGCGCGTATAATAAGTGCATTACCGCGTGTTCAACACCACCAATATATTGGTCAACGGGCATCCATTTATCGGCTGCGCCTTTTTCGACCATACCATCGGTGTAGTCAGGAGAAGTAAAGCGGGCTTGATACCAACTTGATTCGACGAACGTATCAAAGGTATCGGTTTCGCGTTTGGCGGCTTGACCACATTGCGGACAGGCCACATCGGTAAATGACGCTAAGTTATTAAGCGGATTGCCGCGACCGTCTGGTACCACGTCCGTTGGCAACACCACAGGCAAGTCTTTTTCTGGTACAGGCACGGTACCGCAATGGGCACAGTTAATCACTGGAATTGGACAACCCCAATAACGTTGGCGTGATACGCCCCAGTCGCGTAAGCGGAAGTTAATGGTCTTTTTCGCCAAGTCTTTCGGTTCAAGTTCGGCTAAAACTTTATCGAAGGCTTGTTGGAAACTTAAACCATCTAGCATACCTGAGTTAATGCCAACGCCTTGTTGTTTGTTACCATACCATTCTTGCCAAGTCGTCGCGTCAAAGTCTTGACCTTGTACATCAATCACTTGCTTGATTGGCAAGTTGTATTTATTGGCAAATTCAAAATCGCGCTCATCGTGTGCTGGTACAGCCATGACCGCGCCCGAACCGTAGCTCATTAGGACATAGTTGGCAACCCATACAGGAACTTGCTCACCGGTTAATGGGTGAGTAACCGTAAGACCGGTATCCATACCAAGTTTTTCGGCTTTAGCGATATCGGCTTCAGCCACTGAGCCTTTTTTGATATCCGCGATAAAGTCTTGCAAGGTTGGGTTGTGACGTGCGGCATATTGCGCCAATGGGTGTTCACCGGCAACTGATACATAGGTTACACCCATCAAGGTGTCTGGACGCGTGGTAAACACGTCTAACGTTTTTTGCTCACCGTCTAACTCGTATGGGAAATGAAGTTCCATACCCTCTGAGCGGCCAATCCAGTTACGCTGCATGGTAATTACTTGGGGCGGCCAATGGCCTTCAAGCTTATCCAAGTCATTTAATAACTCATCGGCGTAGTCAGTAATTTTAAAATAGTACATTGGGATTTCACGTTTTTCGACCAAAGCGCCTGAGCGCCAGCCGCGACCATCCACGACTTGTTCGTTGGCCAACACGGTGTTATCGACCGGATCCCAGTTAACGGTTGATAGTTTTTTGTACACCAAACCTTTTTTGTATAACTGGATAAACAACCACTGTTCCCAACGATAATATTCTGGGGTACAAGTTGCAAATTCACGTGACCAGTCAATCGACAGACCTAGTGACTTTAATTGACCACGCATATTATCTATATTGGCAAATGTCCAAGCCGCTGGGGCAACGCCATTGGCAATCGCAGCATTTTCGGCAGGCAAACCAAACGCATCCCAACCCATTGGCTGTAATACGTCATAGCCTTTTAGACGGTAATAACGGCTTAATACATCCGAAATCGTATAGTTACGCACGTGTCCCATGTGCAGCTTGCCGCTCGGGTAAGGAAACATCGATAGCATATAGCGTGTTGGCTTATCGCTTTTGGCGTTGTTTACTTGATAGCGGTTATCGGCTTCCCATAGTTGTTGTTGGGTAGTTTCGATAGCTTGGGGATCGTATTGGTGAGTCAAGACTGGTTGTTTCATCATGATGTGCGTTAAACTTATCTAGGTAAAAAAACGGAAAAATTTCAAACGCTATAGCATAGCGCAAAATAGCTAAAATTGCGATGGTTGGAAAAGAATTCGGTGCCGAATGATGCAAAAATTAAAAAATGGGGATGTATTAAATCTTCCTATTCATATCTTTTTATTTAGACGACAATTTGTTTGGTTTATCATAGGTATGTTAATGGTGAGTTTCTTGACAATACATTGGCTATTGAATATGTTGAATGGCTTTTTGTTTTTCGTCATGACTACGTTTGTGCTGTTAGTTACTGCCGTTACGTTATATGGGATAAAATTTTACTTTTCACCCAAACCAATTGTGACTTTACAAAGCGATAAGCTGATAATCTGGGGGTTGCAACGTTCAAACCCGCAAAGTATCCAATGGCAATCTATTAGAGATATTAATGCTTATAGCAGTCAACATGGGAGTGGTTTGGTATTATATTTAAAAAATCGCCCACCGTTTGAAGATACTATCAACGTAAGTTTATATAGTGGGGCAGTCATTCAGAACAAGTTACTAAATACTCGAGAAGTTGAAAGTATTTTTAAGCAATTTATCAACCATTATCAACAACAGCCCAATGAACATTTGATAATTCGCTATCAAAAAATGACCAAGCATTTTTTGGATTGGGCATAAACTCAGTAATAGGATATAAAAGCATGACCACGATTTATGGTATCAAAAACTGTAGCACCATGAAAAAAGCCTTTGATAAATTAACATCACTGGGTATCGAGTATGATTTTTTTGATTATAAAAAACAGACCTTAGACAAGGTGACATTAGCTAAGTGGGTAGAATGTGCAGGCATGGATAAAATCTTAAATACCAAAGGTACTACTTGGCGCAATTTGACTGAGGAAGAAAAAACACAAGCGAAACAAGATGCAAATTTTGCCATAGAGCTAATGATTGCAAAACCAAGTATGATTAAACGTCCTGTGGTGGTGAGTGATAAGGAGTTACTGGTAGGCTTTAATGAGGCGGAGTTTGAACAGCTAGCGTTGAAATAGCGGTAATGAGAGGAAAGGAGTCAGTTTTTTGAACCCAATAAAAAAAGCGAGTTATTAAAACTCGCTTTTTTTGAAACCATTCTATTATTTGACTGCGCTTGCTACGGCTGATTTTACAGCACTGGCAGTTTCAGCTGGGGTAGAGGCAGCACCGCGTTCTTTATTAACGACAGTTTGTGGCGTTACGACAGAAGCATCTTGTTTATGGTCGCTTAGTGAATAAACATAAGCGGCTAACAACATGATACGCTCATTACCTAACTTGGTATCCCAATGTGGCATCACACCAGCACGACCATTACGTAGGGTAGTAC
>CALJUC010000095.1 GCA_937975585.1 uncultured Moraxella sp.
GGTGTACTGCGCGTCTAGCCTTGCCCATCCGGCGTATAGCTTGACGTCCTGCAAGGCCAGCATCTCAATGTCTTCAAGCAGCAGCGAGTAACCACTGGTCAGCAATTCGTCATAAAGTGCCTGGCAAAACTGGCGAATAGTACCACGTATCGCATACGGGTACTGTGTTTCGGCGGGCGTGCGGCAAATAACCTGTAATTGCATGATTTAAGCCTTAAATGCTAAATACATCGGTTCCAGCGCCACTAATGGTTACGCCGCCATTTTGCATGATATTGACCAAGCCGCCCAACGCGCCAGCCAAAGCGCCAGCGGTGTCAGTGCCGTTAGCTAAGTTAGAAAGCGTGTTATTGACGTTGTTAAATGCGCTTGCGCCAACGCTGCCAAGATTGGCATTTTCGCCAAAATACATATAGCGAATAGAGCCAGATACGGTCAAAATTTGCGAACGACTTGAGGCGTCAATTTCACCGCCACCGTCTGAAAAAGTGAATGCCACATCTTCAATGGTGTAAACCTCTGCACCAGACGATGCAACGCCGTCACTACCACCAAAAATAACCTTACACTCAGGCAACATGCCGCCGTTATCCACGACAGCTTGTGCAAACTTAGATAGCGCGCCTTTTTCGGTTTCAATGGCGGTGACTGATGTTTCAAAGTCGGTTTTGGTACGCCTTGGATGTGCGCAGCCAATCCGCCAGCGTAATCCACGTCGGCTGGGTCGTTATTCGTGACCATAGGGCGGGTAAAGTTCTGGAAAAGTAAGCGCATGTGCTCGAAGCCGGTTGGAACAAGCACGGCATTACATGCCAAAGCGGCAGCGCCCAATGCTTTTGCGGTTTCATAATCGCGTTTATAGCGCGCGTAGGTTGGTAAGGTGTTTTTCATTGTGATATGTCCTATCGGATGGCATCTGATAGGACTATGTTAGGTGGGTTTTGGCGTGGCGCTTGAGGGGTGTTCCTTTGGCGGTGTTTACATTTCGTTACATATATTTATTTGCTTGTTTTGGTAATGTACGTTACTATAAACCCATCAAGACAAGATATGTGCTGATTTCACTTGATAACTTCAAACACACTAAATAAGGACTTTGAAATGACTAAATTAATCAAAATGAATAATACAAACAATGATTCTGATAAGTACGCTGTAATTGTTGATGGCTTGTATCAATTGGTTGATACTGCTGAGCAAGCACAAAAACTAAAGGAAAAATTAAGCAATAATGAAATTGCGGCAGCTTCCTTGCATGGCATTGTTGTTTTAAAACCCTATGAGAAAGTTGATAGTGATTTAGCTATGATTTTTGGTGAACCTAGCCTTATCAGTGAGTTTGAGCAAACCGATTTAATTGCTTATCAAAAACAAAAAGAACAAAAAGTTATAAGCGATGTGATGTTTGCAACTGGAAAAGATGAAGATTATGCAAGAAATTGCATTTTAAATATACAAAAATTAGGCTAAGACAATAACACACTAAGACATCAAGACGAAATGTGCTGATTTCACTTGATGTTCAATCAAACACACTAAACTGGAGATTTAAAATGATTAACGCTTTATACAATGACCATAAATCTGATATTCAAGTACCTGCGGCTAACTTTATTTATGCAAATGATGAAGTTGCTATTTATGCAGTTAAATCAATGAATATTGAAAAAGAAAACGCATCCTATAATAAACTTTTAGCACTTTTAGATGGTGGTGAGAAAGTATTTATTGCTGACAAAGAAGTTGTAAGTTATTCGATTGCCAATCATGATGAAATGTCTAATATTGATAGTTATGTTGATATCATCACTTTTAAATTCTAAATAGATTAAAAAAACAAACCCCGCTTGATGTGCAGTCAGGCGGGTTTTTTTAATCCACCTTTGCGGTGGTAAACACTAAATAGAGAGTAAAAAGATAAGTATTACTTTCTAAGCCACCTTTGCGGCGGTAACTGCATATTATCAGCTATTAAAATTCAAGTCAACTTGCACTCTCGCCAAT
>CALJUC010000096.1 GCA_937975585.1 uncultured Moraxella sp.
AGGTGATTTCGCCATTTTCATACAAATCAAACAACGCTTGGTCAAAGGTTTGCATATCAAGTTCACGCGAGCGCTTCATGACCGGCTTAATCTCATGGATTTCACCCTTACGAATATAATCGCTAACGAGCGGTGTATTAATCAACACTTCAATCGCGGCACGGCGGCTTTTGCCATCAGCGGTTGGGACAAGTTGCTGCGCAATAATCGCTCGTAGGTTCAGCGATAAGTCCATCAAAATCTGTTCATGCTGTTCGGCACTAAAGAAGTGGATAATACGGTCAATCGCTTGGTTGGCGTTATTGGCGTGCAAGGTGGCAAACACCAAGTGACCCGTTTCGGCATATTGAATCGCGTAATCCATAACCGCCTTACTACGAATCTCACCAATCAAAATGACATTGGGTGCTTGACGTAAGGTATTTTTTAACCCAGCCTCAAACGATAAGGTATCGATACCCACTTCACGTTGGGTAATAATACAACCCTTATGCTCATGCACAAACTCAATCGGGTCTTCGATAGAGATGATATGGCCACGCGAGTTTTCGTTACGATGACCAATCATGGCCGCCAAGGTGGTCGATTTACCCGTACCGGTCGCACCGACCAATAGCACAATCCCACGCTCTTTCATGGAAATGTCTTTTAAGACGGGCGGTAGATTTAGCTGTTCAACCGTTGGAATTTTGGTTTCAATTTTACGCAGTACCATACCTGCCATATCGCGTTGCACAAAGGCGGAAACACGAAAACGCGCTGATTTATTACTATCGGTGATAGCAAACTGACATTCATGGGTTTCATTGAATTCTTTGACTTGCGCAGGCGTCATGATACTGGTGACTAACGCCATAGTCTGGTCAGCGGTCAGTGGCGTTTTGGTCACCGGCATGATACTACCGTTGATTTTCATTGATGGTGCTACATCGGCGGTGATGAACAAGTCAGAACCATTTTTTTGGATCATTAACTGTAATAATTTATCAAAATCCATTGATTATCCTTACATTGGCAATCTATTAGCGAGTCGATAGCGCTAGTCTGTCTTGACTAAGCGATTGCAAAATAGCGTTTTTTACATAAAGGCTTCGGGTTGTTTGGCGTATTGACGCGCTGATTCTTTACTAATGATACCTTTGGCCACCAAGTCACGTAGGCTTTGATCTAAGGTAATCATACCATCACTGGCACTGGTCTGAATCGCGGAGTACATCTGTGCGATTTTGTTTTCGCGAATCAAGTTACGTACCGCAGGTGTACCTAGCATGATTTCGTGCGCAGCAACACGGCCACCCGCTTGGCGTTTTAATAGACTTTGTGACACGACCGCTTGTAGCGATTCAGAAAGCATCGCGCGAATCATATCTTTTTCGGCAGCCGGGAACACGTCTACCACACGGTCAATGGTTTTACTGGCTGACGAGGTATGCAATGTACCAAACACCAAGTGACCTGTTTCTGCGGCTGTCAATGCCAAACGAATGGTTTCTAAGTCACGCATCTCACCCACCAAAATCACGTCAGGGTCTTCACGCAGCGCTGAGCGCAATGCGGCATCAAAGCTTAGGGTGTCGCGATGGACTTCACGTTGGTTAATCAAGGCTTTTTTGGATTGGTGCACGAACTCAATTGGGTCTTCGATGGTAAGGATATGTTCTTTGCGCGTTTCATTAATATAGTTAATCATCGCCGCCAACGTCGTTGATTTACCAGAACCTGTTGGGCCAGTGACCAGTACAATGCCGCGCTTAAAGTCAGCCATTTTTTGGAAGACAGGGCCCATACCGAGCTGTTCCATGGTCAGTACTTCAGATGGAATGGTACGAAATACCGCTGCAGCCCCACGATTTTGGTTAAAGGCATTGACACGAAAACGCGCAACATCGGGAATCTCAAACGAAAAGTCGGTTTCAAAAAACTCTTCATAATACGCACGCTGTCTATCATTCATGATGTCATAGATTAAGCTATGCACTTTTTGGTGGTCCAATGGCGGCATATTGATTCGATTGATTTCACCATCAACCCGAATCATCGGCGGTAAGCCTGCGGAAATATGCAAATCCGACGCTTTATTTCGATGTGCAAAGCGTAATAAATCATCAATACTCAGTTCTTTTGCCATATTTTACCCATCACAAATGTAAGTTAGTCAGCCACACAAGCATTGCTACAAGTGGCTTAAGCGTATATTGGTTAACCACACTTCAAAAAGTGGATATACTATAGCAAGCTTACGCAAAAAAATCAGGTATAAACGATCAACTGGTGCATTTTTAGCACATTCTATTGGTGAAAAAAAATTCAATCCAACAAAAATCTAGAATAAAGGGGACAGTATGCAAGATTCAGCCACCACATTGGCAAGTTCGCCACTCGATGCGGCAGCACGTGACGCATTAATTACGCGTTGGCAGCAAATCAAACAAACCTTACCAATGCATGTGACCTTGCTGGCGGTATCCAAAACCAAACCAAGCGATATGATAAGAATTTTGGCGGCTGAAGGGCAGGGTGATTTTGGCGAAAACTATGTCCAAGAGGCCATCAGCAAAATTACCGAATTAAAGGACGTGACCGCGAATGGGTCGCCACTGGTTTGGCACTATATCGGTCATATCCAACGCAATAAAACGCGGGATTTGGCGGAGCATTTTGACTGGGTGCACGGGGTGGATAGACTGATTATCGCTGAGCGTTTAAGTGAGCAACGCCCCACAATGCTTGCGCCACTCAATGTGTGCATCCAAGTAAATATTGATGATGAGGCGAGTAAATCAGGTTGCCAACCGGAGGAAGTGCCTGAGTTAGTCAGACAAATCAGTCAATTACCAAATTTGCGCTTACGTGGACTGATGATTATTCCGGCTAAAGACAGCACCAACGCCTTTGCCATAACCAAGGCTCTATTTGACGATAACTGCCAAAATCATGCCCGTCCTGAAGACTGGGATACCTTATCCATGGGGATGAGTGGCGATATTGAACAAGCGATTGTCGCCGGTTCTACCATGGTTCGGATTGGGACCGCGATTTTTGGGGCGCGTGACTATACCTAAACCTATTCCCTCGGCTATAACCTTAAAGTGGCAGGTGAAACAATACGCTTTAAGGGTTGGCTAATTGCTGGCGTAGCTGATGGATATAGTTTAGCTGCGCTTGTTTGGCTCGTGCTTCATCCTCGCTGTCCTGCGTTTTGGCCGCTTTAATCTCAATATTGACATATTGCCAAGTGGGCGCTTGGTTGACCATATAGATAGAGAGTGAGCCATCGCCTGCTTCAACACGGGGGGCTGCTTCTGTGACCACATTGACACGACCCGTCTGACACAGAGCTTGGGTTAAGCGTTCACTGCGTTGATTGCTCGGTATATCTGACGCCAAATCCGCTGCCGTTGCTAACCAATACAGGTTTTTGGGCTCAGGGTCGTGCTGACACGCCACTTTGGTACTACCAAACTCATCAATATAATCCAAGCCAAAATTTCCCGTCGGTCGATTGTTATGCAAGGCAACTAATATCGGGGTGGGGCTGTGTTTATCATGTCGAGCGCTTGCGTAAGAATTTATCCCTAGTTGACGCAATAAATAATTGGCAAATTCGGCATTGGCGTTAGTTTTTACCGGTTCTTTTAAAGTATCCTTATCAGCTTGCTCAGCAGTTGCTTGAAGATGAGCGTTTTGGCTATCTGAGTGTTGGTTAAGAGAAGAGGACGCGTTATCTAATCCCCAAAACATACGATTGGGGTCGCTATGAGTCAGGCGTTGGCTTGCGTAATCATACAGATTGCGATTTTCTTTGTTTTCCAGTACCCATAAGGTGCCGCCTTGTGTGGCCACCATCTGTAAGCCGCTATCAAACGCGGCATTCTCCGAATCATGCAACACCAAATAAGTGGGCGTGGCGATGGATTGCTCTATACGCGAGAACTTTCCCAAGCGATACGTTTGTTCACCTGTGGTTACAGCTTGGTAGTCATACGTTAAGCCACGCTGATGCAGCCAAACCAAATTACCGCGGCTTACCAAGTCCTTATCGACAATCGGATAAGCCGGTAATGTTTCAATCAAAATCGCCTGACAAGGTTGTATTGACAGTGTCGTGATCATGACTATGAATAAGGCAGTACGTGAAGCTGAAACGAGTCTAAAGGCGGACTTTTTTATCATAAGAGCAAAAAATATACACAAGATGGGTGCATGATAACAAACTTAACCAAAGGATAAATCAACAAAATTTTGCGTACTGTGATTTATTCTTGCTAAAGTGTTTCTATATTTTTTCTGGTAACTTTCTGTCAGCGAAATGTAATGTTTTGGCTTTACAATGTAATATTTATTAACATTTTGCGCAGAAAAGATATCCAAAAACGAAAAATTTTATTGGTATGATGACGTTGTTTTACAGAATGTAACCTTATTGATAGTTATGTAATTTTTATCCGTATGTTAATTTTGTTGCAGCGTGCAACCCTTAAGTAGTCGTTAAGTTGACGATTAAGGCCCTTTTAAAAAGAAGCCGACATACGCATAAGAGTTCAAGAACCGGATAAAGCCCTATGAATTTTCTTCAAAAAACTTTATTGACTGCTCTTCCTTGTGTCATGTTAGGCTTCGCGCCAGCAAGCGCCCAAGCCAATGATAGTCTAAATAACTTCATTGACAATCTTACCTCAGGCCAAACCCAAGCCCAAACCTTTGATAAAGCTGAAAGCCTAATCGCTAAAGCCAAAAACTTCATTGGTTTACCTTATCGCTTTGGTGGCACAAGCCCAACGAGTGGTTTTGATTGTAGCGGTTTTATGCAGTACGTCTATAAACAAACCGCCAATATCGATTTACCGCGCACGTCTAGCAGCATGGCACAAGTCGGTCAGCGCGTCCCTCGTAGTGATTTACGTCCAGGCGATATGGTGTTCTTCTCACTGAGTGGTGGCCGTATTTCACATGTTGGTATGTATGTGGGCGAAGGTCGCTTTATCCACTCACCATCAACCGGCAAAAGCATCCAAATTACCGCACTAAATTCAGGCTATTGGGCAGACAAGTTCGTTACCGCGCGTCGCGTTTTGGGCGCATAATTGAGTTGATTTAGGGCGCATCTTTGACGCACTCAACCAAACTTTCGCCGTTTATTCCATTCTGATTTCTTATTTACTTGCTTTATCCGACATAACTTAAGATAGATGGATATAAAAAGCAGATAAAGCAAGCTTGCGCTTGCTTTTTTTTACCCGTCGAAAGCCCATATAATGGACATATTGATTACCCATCTCGGTTCATCAATGTTTTAACACCACTTAGAAATCTGTTAATGTTTCTCCAGTCAATGATATTTCATAATTTGGTTTAGTTTAGTCGAATAGCCGCCAAGTGCTAAATAGACGATATCTTTATTAGAGCCGCATGACAAGCATTATGCGTGAACAAGCCATCTGTCCTAATCGGATAGTTTGATGGCTGTTACGTGATACTGTTAACTGACTTATTGCGATGAGGTTTCATCAGGTAAGTGCATATTTGAGCCCCTCTACCGTACGTCTAATTTGATAGTCCATGAAGCCAAAACTCTCGATGTTCCAATACTTCATCTTACCGATAACCGCTATTCAGCATTGTTGGAATGATAATACGCGTGCAAGTTTATTGGCTTATCTTGCATGTTGGGATATGTTTCTTCATCTGATATGGTATTGGGTGGGTGGCTATTTTAGTAGTCATGATAGCTTGCTTCGGCAGACGAGTATCGATGAGTTGACAATCAGTTATGTCAATCATGGTGTGTTAATTTCTCTAGGTACAGCAGCTTTTGCACTCATGATATTGTCGTATATCATGTCGTTGGTGTTTTTGAGATTAAGAGCAAAAACTAAACTGTGGGCGTTTATACAAACCACTTATATTGGTATTTGCTTTATCTACTATAGCTTTATCATGCAATATTTTGGTGAAAATACCATTATTACGGGCTTAAATTTCTTAAGCGGCATTGTTATGTGTGTTTTGCTTTTCAATCGCCGTATTATGGGTTGGGCGCTTTTCATTGGAATTTTGCTTTTTATTTTGATTAGCTTTAATCGAAAACTCAACTGGTTAACCTTTGATAGCCTGTACCAACAGTACTATTGGCAGCAGTACTGGTTTTGGATATTAACTTATGTGTATTTTACAATGGCTAAAATTCTACTGACCACTGTAGCTGTGTACAAGATTGTCTATCTTATGAATCAGCAACAAAATAAAATCCACCAGCTGTCGCAACGGGATGCGTTAACCGGTATTTATAACCGCCGCAGCGTCTATGGTTATTTGGGGTATATTTGGCAAGCTGAGACAACCACGATGGGTGTGACCATGATTTATATGGATTTGGATCATTTTAAATCCATCAATGATGACTATAGTCATGAGGTTGGTGACCTAACGCTGATGACAGTCACACAAGTGGTGTTAGCCACGTTGGGCGGACGTGGCGTCTTTGGGCGTATGGGTGGCGAAGAATTTGTGGTCGTGCTACCCGATGAAACGCTGGCGGCCGGTATGGTCATCGCTGAAGAGTTGAGACTGGCGGTTGCATCGCAGCCGATCGTACCCAAGTACCATCCGGCCTTTCATGTTACCTCAAGTTTTGGGGTGGCAAGTTTGCTGTGTGCCACAGGCGATAGATTAAGTACTGAGAGTGAATTAAGAGAGTTCACCGCGAATCCCTATGGTGATTTTGATATTCAGGCCTTGCTGGGACATTCTTCGGCCAAACCAACTAGCTTTGAAGACTATATGAAAGTACATGTCTTTGATAATCCAATCTTGCCTGATAAGGTGCAACATTTATTATCAATGGCAAATACAGGGCTTCATACTGCCAAGGCCAATGGCCGTAATCGGGTAGAAAACGGCGGCTTTATGGTGGTGTAATAGGGTAAAGGGTAGGCTTAGTGATTTGCTAATAGTGCCGCCAATACTGTGGTAGCAAAACTCCCCGCCGGCAGGCTAAAATCAAGTTGTAAACTGTCATCATAGAGCCACTGCCAATGCAAGTCTTGTGGGATTAAACGCAACGGGCGGCGTTGCTGCTTTAAGCCATAGTTTACTAACCCTGCCGCTAATGCTTGATAAGTGGTATCGCTATCAATCACGCCTTGCTCTAAGGTAGCAACGTCAAATTGGCTTTTGAGTAAGCCATCACCCCACAATGCGCCCGTGATATGAACATCGCCACTGGCCAAGCGATATGCTAACGTGTCATCAATGCGGTTATCTTGTCCATCAATGACAAAGATACTATTCGAGCCTGATAAGTTCATGACATCACCTAATTGCACAGTATCCCAACTGCCATCGCTGACACGCTTGGCTAAGATGGCGTTAAACAAGGCGCTGCGTGCTGCCGATAACAGCAAGCTGATTTTATCTTGGTCGAACTTTCGATTGACTTTTTTGCCATTAAGTTTGCCGGTAGCAAAAAGCGCTAACACTCGCTCGATATTGTTGCCTTCGATACCAAAACGTTGCTCGCCAATATAGTTTGGCACGCCTTGTGCTCGGATTTGGGCTAGCTGCTTTTCAATGTCGGATTTATCACCGACCACATCGCGTAAGGTTAGAATAAACTGATTGGCGCTGTGTGTGCCACGATTGAGTTTTTTGTGATGCCAATGTTGGGCGAGCACATTGATGGTTTCATCCTCACCCAGTAAGGGCTGATAAAACTCGCGAAAGTCGGTACTCGGCGCTGTCTTATTGGGTATGCGCAAACTAAACCATTGCGTGGTGACAGCATGGCGATCTTTAAGGCCTGAATAGCCGACATCTTTGACGGGGATATTCGCCCATTTTGCTAATAGTTTAGTGACATACACGGTGTTTAAGTTGGTTTTTTCAAGATGCACCCAAAGATGCTCACCGGCTTCACTAAAGTCAATTGTCATGACTTCATGAACGATAAAATCATTGGGTATCGCTTTATACTGGGCTTGTTGGATACTGGCAGGATAAGGTTGAGGGTTACAAAAGGTTTGGGCAGGCATGGCAGCATCCGAATAAGCTAAAAACTGCTATTTTAGCAGAGTTTGGCGGATGACAATGGGTTATTGGTCGAATCGGTGTTGTACCCAATTAATAAGTGCATAATATTGTACAGGGCAAAAGTTACTGGCTGCCTAACAAATTTTTTGGCAAAAATTGGTGAAATCGCGTTGCCGTTCGGGGTAAATATTGTACAATCTTGAACAAGATTAAGGGCAAATACCTAACTATCAATTAAGGGTAATGCAACAGGCGTTTTTGAAATAGGCTTTGGAGGGAAATATGACAGCACCATACGGTATTAATGACAAGATTCGTCCGGATTTGGCGGGGTTGATTGGTGAGTTTGGCGGTAAAATTGGCCATCCGGGATTGGCCAAAGCACTACAAGAAATTGAAGATGGTTTTCATGCCATGATTGCAGAGCCAGACTTTGTCGAACAAATCATGAAGCTACAGCAACATTATGTCGGTCGTCCAAGCCCGATTTATCATTGCCAACGCCTGTCTGACTATTTGGGCGGTGCTGATATTTATCTAAAACGTGAAGACTTAAACCACACCGGTTCGCACAAGATTAACCATTGCTTGGGTGAAGTGCTACTTGCCAAACGTTTGGGGAAGAAAAAAGTCATCGCTGAAACGGGCGCGGGTCAGCATGGTGTGGCTTTAGCAACGGCGGCTGCATTAATGGGGCTTGAGTGCGAAATTCATATGGGGGTGGTCGATATTGCCAAAGAACACCCAAATGTATCGCGTATGAAAATCCTAGGTGCGGATTTAATTCCGGTATCACGCGGTGGTGGTACACTAAAAGAAGCGGTGGATAGCGCGTTTGAATCGTACCTTGAGCAATTGGATGACAGTATGTTTGCCATTGGCTCAGTGGTGGGCCCTGCGCCATACCCTGAGATGGTTGCGTATTTCCAATCGATTGTAGGTCATGAAGCGCGTCAGCAGTTCCAACAATTAACCGGTAGTTTACCGGATGTGGTCACTGCCTGTGTCGGTGGCGGCAGTAACGCGATGGGCATATTCAACGCATTCTTGGACGATGCCAGTGTTAAAAAAGTCGGTGTTGAGCCAGCGGGTGAGGGCTTAGATACCGAATACCGCCATGCGGCGACCATGAGCCGTGGGGTAAAAGGCGAGATTCAAGGCTTTAAATGCTATGTGTTATTGGATGAAAAGGGCGAGCCTGCGCCTGTGCATTCGATTGCCTCAGGCCTAGATTACCCAGGTGTGGGTCCGCAGCACAGTCACTTACGCGACAATCAGCAAGCTGACTATGAAGCGGCCACCGATGCAGAATGTTTAAATGCCTTTATGTTGCTATCGCGCCTTGAAGGGATTATCCCAGCATTAGAAAGCGCTCACGCTGTCGTTTATGCGGTGCGTGAAGCCAAAAACTTGGGCAAAGGCAAATCTATTTTGGTCAACTTGTCGGGTCGTGGTGATAAAGACATTGACTTTGTTTTAGGTCAAATGGATGTTACCGCGTTTAAATTGGCTTAAAATAGAGCCAAGAGTTTTTAGCAGAGAATGTAGAAATAGGGCAAGGATTTGCCCTGTTTTTATGGGTGAGTTTTTAATAAACGAAGAAGAAAAAAATTTATAGGAATAACTATGACGAATAACACTAATTTGCCCGATATTACCCCTGATACCGTTCATCTTCGCCGCGCCACCCAAGCGGATGTGGGCGGCTTAGTGGCACTGATGAATCGCTGTTATCGTTCCCCTGAAGGCTGGACGCATGAGGCTGAATTAATTGGTGGTATCCGTACCACAGCGGATGAAGTCAGCCGTATGATAGGTAATGAACAACTATACCTATTTGTGTTACCAAATCCAGACAATGACAGCGAAATTTTGGGCTGTATTTCAGTTGATTTTACCCCAGTCGATGGCAAGCCTGCCGCCTATATCGGTACCTTTAGTGTTATTCCTGAGTTACAAGGGCGGGGTATCGGTAATGTGCTATTAAGTGCAGTCGAAACCTTCATCACGCGTCATAGTCAATCACGTGGCGTGAGCCATTTTTCGATGAGTATTTTAAGCCATCGCCCAGAGTTATTGGCTTATTACCAACGCCGTGGTTATGCGTTAACGGGTGAAAAAATGCCGTTCCCGTATGATGGCAACAATGGTGAACCAAAACGCGATGACTTGTTTTTAGAGTTTTTGCAAAAACCCATCGTTTTAAACTAAGCGATGTTCACGGCTGTTTTTTAGCATGATTTAGTGATAGGATTTAATGAGAGCGTGGTACAAGATGCTTACTGATTTGGGTACGGTGAGCTAGTATTCTAATAACACTCACGTTTGTCATAATCAAAAACAGGGATAACATGAAAAAACTGACAATTTTAACACTACCGTTAATGTTTGCCACCACATTGGCACTAACCGCTTGTCAAACCTCAACTATGCCAACGACTGCTACTAATCATACCGGTGTAACCCAAGCCATGAAATTGCCATTAACAGCCGCGAATTTACAAGCCCATCATTGGGAATTGGTGTCAGTCACCACAAGTGAGGGCAAACGTATTGAATTACCGCCATTTAGCGATGACCACAGCAATGGCCGTGCTAATAATGCCTTAGTGGTAAAATTTTTGCCCGATGGGCAAGTCCGCTTTTTAAATCTATGTAATGACATGTGGGGCAGTTATAAGTTGATGAACAACACTGTCGTGGTAAGCGGTATCGCCTCGACTAAGATGATGTGTGAGCCAGATTTGATGCGCTTAGAGATGTTAGCACCGACAACGCTAGAAGGGCAGTTTGCTTTAACTGGGGACACCACGGATCCCGTGTTGACTGTGACTAATAGTAAACAAACCAGTGTGTTTCGTCCGGTCAAAATCCATAAAGGTGTCTAACAGTTAGCTAAACAAAATGTAAAAAACCGAGGCTTATCCTCGGTTTTTTATTGGGTAACCTAATATAGGGTTACTTTCTTACCTCACCATGACCGAATACAATCCATTTTTGTGAGGTCAAGCCATGCAGACCAACAGGACCGCGGGCGTGAATTTTATCGGTTGAGATACCAATTTCAGCACCCAAGCCGTATTCAAAACCATCGGCAAAGCGCGTTGAAGCGTTGACCATCACGCTACTTGAATCGACTTCACGTAGGAACTGTAACGATTTGGTGTAGTTGTCCGTGATAATCGCATCGGTGTGATGTGAGCCGTGACGGTTGATATGGGCGATTGCGGCATCGATGTCATCAACGATTTTGACCGCCAATACTGGCGCAAGGTACTCGGTGTCCCAGTCGCTATCGTCCGCTAAGCTAAGATGACCACTTAAGGCAGCCGTGTCTTTGACCAAGTCCAACGCGTCTTGGCTTAAGCGAAATTGCATGGCGTTATCAGCATTGACCATCGCAGTTAGAATATCCGCTAACCAATCGCTAACAGGCGCGTCAATGAGTAAGGTTTCCATAGTATTACACGTGCCATAACGGCTGGTTTTGGCATTGACGCTGATATCAATGGCCATGTCGCGATTGGCGTCGCGGTCAATAAAGGTATGACAGTTACCGTCTAAATGTTTAATCACGGGAATGGTGGCTTCGTTGCTGATGCGTTCAATTAAGCCTTTGCCACCGCGTGGGATAATCACGTCGACATAGTCTTTCATAGTAATCAGTTCGCCCACCGCGCTACGATCCGTGGTTTCAACGACTTGTACCGCAGTTTCTGGCAGACCTGCCGCAACCAGACCTTGCTTGACACATTGCGCCAATGCTTGATTTGAATTAAATGCCTCAGAGCCACCGCGTAGGATAATCGCATTACTGGATTTTAGCGCAAGGCTGGCCGCTTCGATAGTAACGTTTGGGCGTGATTCATAAATCATACCGACCACACCCAGTGGCACGCGCATTTTGCCAAGTTGGATGCCTGATGGGCGAAAAGTCATATCGCTAGCTTCGCCGATTGGGTCTGGTAGCGCGACCACATCGGTCAGACCTTGCAACATACCGGCAAAGCGGCTGTCATTAAGCTCCAAGCGGTCAAGTAACGCGCTATCAAGGCCTTTTTCTTTGCCATTAGCCATGTCTTTGGCGTTTGCCGCTAAAATATCTGCCTTGGCGGCTTGCAACGCATCACGGATAGCAAGTAAGGCTTGGTTTTTGGTGTTGGTAGTGGCACGGGCAAGCGCAGCCGCAGCCGCACGGGCATTTTTACCGACTGACTGCATATACGCTTTGGTATCCGTTAGTTCGCTGGTCATGGTCAATTCCTTTCAAGCATTCAAATAAAGGGGTGTTCAAGTAAATCGTGGCGCAAATCATAGAATGGCTATCATCATAACAAGATAGCAAAATATCTCAATCAAAAAATAATAGGTCGATTCATAAACTGGTGAGAAACATTTGCCTTTAATGGTGTTTTAAGCGAAAATACCGCGTTTAATTCTGCTGTTTTAATAGGATAAATCGGCTCAGAACATTTGCCGCCTATTAATGCCTTATTACAGACCTTACTCACTGGATTTTTTATGCACGCCCAAGTTCCACCGACCAGTCCCATTGCGTTAAAACTTGACAATATACACAAGAATTTTGGCTCGCTTGAAGTGCTAAAAGGCGTGTCATTAACTGCCCATGACGGTGATGTTATCTCGATTTTGGGTTCAAGTGGTTCGGGAAAATCGACCTTATTACGCTGTATTAATTTGCTTGAAAATCCATCAAAAGGTGAGATTTACTTGGGTGACGAGCCATTACAGTTACGCCCTGGCAAAGATGGTGACTTAGTCGCTGGCAGCCAAAAGCAACTTGAAAAATTCCGCTCAAAAATGGGCTTTGTGTTCCAAAACTTCAACCTATGGCCACATCGTACTATTTTACAAAATATCATTGAAGGGCCAACCCAAGTCCTAAAGGTGCCAAAAGCCCAAGCCATTGCAGAAGCCGAAGCGCTACTCAAAAAAGTTGGTCTACTAGACAAGCGTGACGCTTATCCAGAAAACTTGTCAGGTGGTCAACGCCAACGTATCGCCATTGCGCGTGCGCTTGCGATGAAACCACAAGTATTGTTGTTCGATGAGCCGACCTCTGCGCTTGACCCTGAGCTAGTGAACGAAGTATTGGCGGTGATGAAATCACTGGCCGAAGAAGGTCGCACTATGTTAATCGTCACCCACGAAATGCGCTTTGCCCGTGATGTTTCAAGCCAAGTGGTGTTCTTGCATGAAGGCCGTATTGAAGAGATGGGTACACCCCAACAAGTGTTTGATAACCCACAATCTCAGCGTGTGAAAGACTTTATGGCAAGCCATCAAAAATAATGGTTTAACCTTGTGTTGTAAAAACCGCCTTTGTAGGCGGTTTTTTGCCCTGTAAGCCTAATGATGACTTCACCAATGTTTAGCAGTTAGGTCGGATGAATGATTTTTGCATAAAATAGGTTAATGAAACTAGGCATGAAACACTAGACACGAAACATTAGATATGAAACTAGGTAGGCTACGTTTTTTAACTTGCAATTATGTTTTTTTATGTTAATTTTAATTCATTTGTCATGAGTGTATTGTGTTCAATCAGGATGAACGATTTGCATACACGTAAGGGTTACCGCGGGCGCAAACGGATGGCGCTGGGTAAGATTCCATCAATGTTTAATCTACTTGTTTAACAATCATCACCAACCCATGCAATTAATTGGGTTTTTTAAGGATAATCTATGGCATTGTTTAATCGATTCAATCAGTCATCAGTGTTGATGGCAACCGTATGTGCAATGAGCTTAGGCCTAGCTGCCTGTAGCAAACCAGCTGAGCAAGCCAAGACTGACACCGCAAGTGCCCCAGCAGCCAGTGCGGCAACCGGCAAAAAAATCCGTATCGCGACTGAAGGCGCGTATAAGCCATTTAACTTTACCAATGCCGATGGCAGCTTGTCAGGTTATGACGTTGATGTGGTCAAAGCCGCGTGTGCGCAGATGAAAGCCGATTGTGAAGTTATCGCTCAAGACTGGGATGGTATCTTGCCAGGTTTGATGGCCAAAAAATACGACGCGATTGCCGCGGGTATGTCGATTACCCCAGAGCGTTCTGCTCAAGTTGACTTCACCCAACCTTACTTCAAAAATACCATGGTATGGGTCGCTGCCAAAGACGGTAAATTCAGCCCACAAAACCCAACCGGTCTAAAATTGGGTACCCAACGTTCAACAAGCTTGGCACAGTACTTACAAGATAAATTGGGTAAAACCAATGACATCAAGCTGTATGACAACTATGACAACGCCTATATTGACTTAAAGTCAGGTCGTATTGATACCGTACTATCAGAAAAAGTGACCGCCACCGAATGGCTAAAACAAAATGGCGATAAGTTTGCTGTGATTGGCGATGAGATTGACAATAACGACAATATCGCGATTGCCGTCCGTAAAGGCGACTCACTAAAAGCTGAGTTTGACAAAGCATTGACCACTCTACAAAGTAACGGTGAGTTGGCAAAACTACAAAAACAATATTTTGGTCAATAACAAGCTGCCATGTGCCAGCCACTTAGTTAGGCTAATGTGTTGGCACGACGTATAGGATATGTCATATGAAACAACTTACAGCATCTAACTTTTCTGTGTCTAAACTATCAATGGCAGGCGTACTGCTCACTGTCGGTTTGGGTCTAACTGCCTGTCAAAAGCCTGCGGATAAAGTAGCGGCCGGTAGCGCGTCAGCGACTACCGAGAGTGCAGCCGCCAATGGTGACATGCAAAATGTGCGCATTGCCACCGAGTCAAGTTTTGTGCCATTTAGCTACAAAGACGCGAACGGCAAATTGGTCGGCTTTGAGATTGACCTTGCCAATGCCATGTGTGCCGAAGCCAAGCTCAAATGTGAAATTATCTCACAAGACTGGGATGGTCTAATTCCAGGCCTACAAGCGCAAAAGTACAACGCTATTATGGCTGGTATGTCAAATACCGCTGAGCGTCGTCAAGTGGTGGATTTTAGTGATTCATACTTCCAAAATAACTTAGTAGTTTTGGGTAAAAAAGGCGTGGACAAAGGCGCTGATGACTTAGCCGGTAAGAACGTTGCCGTGCAACGCTCAACTGTGGCCGCCGACTACCTAACCAAAACTTTCCCGAAAGCGAATGCTAAAGTCTACGATACCCAAGACAATGCTTATCTTGACTTGGAATCTGGTCGTGCTGACTTGATGCTATCAGACAGTGCGCCTGCGTTATCATGGTTAATGACGCCAAAAGGTCAAAACTTTGAAGTAAAAGGCCAACCGATTAATATCGATGACCAAATCGCGATTGCCTTCCGCAAGAATGACCCACTCATCGGCAAATTCAACACGGCATTGGCAACCCTAAAATCAAATGGCACCTACGACAAAATCAGCCAAAAATACTTTGCTGAGACGCCTCGTTAACTCTCATTAAGTGGTTGATGGTCAATGCTAAGAATTGGCCGTTAGCCATAAACCTAACGTATTGGCTAATCTGTGGCCACAAACTTCGGCCTTAACCATCGTGATAACGATAACGAATAGATAATTGATAAGGAGAATCGGGTGAAAGCAAATAGTACTTTATTAGGCGCAATGACGGTTGCGAGCTTGGCGTTAGTCGGTTGTCAAAAACCTGCCGAAAAAAGCGCAGAAACAGCAGCAGCCTCAGGCACAGCTTCAACCGCTTCCTATACTAGTGTGGCAGGCAAAACCATTCATATCGCAACAGAAGGCACTTATAAGCCATTTAGCACCACCAAAGCAGACGGTAGTTTGTCTGGGTTTGATGTTGAACTGATGCGTGCGTTATGTGATGAGATGAAAGCCAAATGTGAGATTAAGCCACAAGATTGGGATGGCTTGCTACCAGGCTTAATCGCCAAAAAATACGATGCGGTTATTGATGCGATTTCGATTACCAAAGAGCGTCAAGCACAGGTTGATTTTACCGACCCATACTTTACCAATACCTTGGTATTTGTGACCAAAAAAGGTAGCACCATCAATCCTGATGACCCGGCACAAATTGAAAGCAATAAAGTCGCCGCACAACGCTCAACTTTGTCTACCCAATGGATGGAGAATACGCATCCAAAAGCCAAGCTAAATCTTTATGAAAACTTAGACCAAGCCTTTATGGACTTGGCGGCTGGTCGCTCAACCATGATGATCTCGGATAAAGCGCCTGCCTACTACTGGCTAACGACCCCAGAAGGTCAAGGCTTTGAAGTCAAAGGCAAAGAAATCGATGTCGATGACAAGATGGCAATTGCCTTGCAAAAAAATTCGCCCCTACGTGAAGACTTTAATAAAGCCATCGCTGCGGTCAAAGAAAATGGTACTTACGATAAGATTTATCAATCGTACTTTGGCAATATGGGAACCACCAATGCTGCGGCAAGCAGTGTCACGACGACCGTTAGTGCCGCCTCTGCTAGCAAATAAGCGATTATCTTAATCAATAAACAAAAACTGGGTGAGGCTATCATCCAGTTTTTGCATTTTAAGGCTAATTCCTTGTAGTTGTTTACACTATTAATTTTTATTATGTAAGGCGGTTTTTTTTGTGGTGTTCGCTAGGACAATCACGTAAAATTGCAGCCGTAAATTGGGTCAGCTGTTACATTATGATTAGCACCCGATTCGATTATTCACGACCATGGCGTCATCACCAACAAAAGGTAAGCACAGCGTGTTGGATTTACAAGGTTTTGGGCATTTATTATTAAGCGGGGCGGTGGTGACCATCAAGCTTGCTTTGACCAGTCTAGTCTTGGGCTTGGTATTTGGCTTGTTGGGCGCAACGGCCAAGATGTCGCGCTTGAAGCTATTTAATGCTTTGGCGACCGCTTACACCACTATCATTCGCGGTATCCCTGAGCTGTTATCCGTGATGTTTATTTACTTTGGTGGTACGTTGCTGCTAGGCGCGGTCTTGCCGTGGTTTGGCTATGACGAGTATGTCGATGTTAGCCCATTTTGGGCGGGTGTGGCTGCCTTGTCGATTGCCTTTGGTGCATATGCCACCGAAACCTTTCGTATGGCATTCCAAGAAATCCCAAAAGGACAAAAAGAGGCCGGTCAAGCGATTGGACTCAATAACTTTCAAATTTTGTGGCGCATTATTTTGCCGCAAGTTTGGCGTATTGCGTTACCGGGTTTGGGTAATCTATTCTTGGTCTTGCTAAAAGATACCGCCTTGGTGTCAGTCGTTGGTTTGGAAGATACTATGCGTCATGCTAAGACCGCAGCGACTTCAACCCAAAGCCCATTTACTTTTTATATGGCGGCGGCGTTGATTTATTTGTCATTGACCGTGATTATCACTGGGGTGATTATGCTGCTTGAGTGGTGGAACAATCCAGCCGAGCGCTACGCCAAGCGTTTATCAAAAATCGGTTATCGTGACAAACTTGGCGTGGCAAAGTAAGGGAGCATATCAATGAATTGGAATTGGCAAATTATCTTTGATAGTATCCCAAAGCTATTAGAAGGCAGCATTCTGACCATCGAATTGGTGCTATTGTCAGGATTTTTGGGTTTTGTGCTTGCGGTACCACTAGCCTTGGCTCGCTTATCAAAACGCTGGTGGGTGCAGGCTTTGCCTTTTGCGTACATTTTCTTCTTTCGCGGTACGCCACTTCTCGTACAGATTTTCTTGATTTATTATGGCCTATCGCAGTTTGATTGGGTGACGAACTCTTGGCTATGGAAAGTGGGCGTATTATCAAGTCCATTTTGGTGTGCGATTATCGCCTTTACCCTGAATACCGCTGCTTATATTGCCGAGATTATTCGTGGTGCAATTAAGTCGATTCCAAAGGGTGAAAACGAAGCGGCCGATGCGATTGGTATGTCATACACGCAAAAACTGCGCCGGATTATTTTTCCGCGTGCATTTGGTATCATGTTACCTGCGTATGGTAATGAAGTGATTTTTATGTTGAAAGGGAGTGCGCTTGCCTCAACCATAACCTTGATGGATATTACCGGTGTTGCCAATACCTTGATGCAAAAAACCTATACCGTGTTGGAGTTATTCTTCGCGGCGGGCGTGTTGTATCTATTAATTTCTTGGGTATTGATTGGTACCTTCCGCTTCTTGGAAAAACGTATTAATCGCCATTTAAGCTATACACCGGTTAGCCAAGCGGAAGTCACCGCTTAGTTGGCAAGATTAAGTTCATTAAAGAGTTGAAAGTCAGTTGCAACGAGGAGTGAAGCGGATGAAATCAGTTGTAAGCTTTGGCACATTGGCATTTGCTGTTCTTCTGAGTGCTTGCCAACCTACCAATAAAGCAAGTGATGCAGAAAAAAATGCGAACAATGACCCAGCAACGGCCGCTGCGGTCATTGATGGGCATGCAGCTAGCCAAACGTTTAGCCAAGCTGAGCTGGCTGCGGCACAAGCTGCCCATGCACAACTCGGTACACCTGCTAGTGCGGCTACTACCACTGCGATCACGCCAGTATGGGATGGTAAACCACGCGCTGTTGATTGGGCGAAAGTCGATTCGGGTGTCAAGCCAGTGGATGCAGACACGTTTAAGTATCCTTTCACCCTTGATAGCGCGCCCGTCAAAGCCTATATGGACGCGTATCAAGTCGATGCCAAAACCGCGCGTTATAATCTAACTGTTGGCATGGCGGTCAATGAAGTCTTAAATAAAGTGCTTGACCAAATCGACACCTCGTATGTCTCACACGAACTGACGGCCGGTAAAAACAGCAAGTTTATCATCCATACCACCAAACAGATTGCGCCCAGTGAGCATACTTACGTATTTGCTGAACCATTCGCGCATGGCTTGAGTATTCCTGTACAAATTATCAACGACGGCAAAAAATAGCAGCAGTCAACAAAAATTACGCTATACTAACTGCACCTCAAGGATAAGGTGATTTTAGCATGGCATCACGATATTACACGTTGGCTGTTGGTCTATTATTGGGCGTGGCCCAAGTCGCTTGGGCGGACTGTGAGCCAGTTCCCGATGCACTATTTGAGCAATTTGACCAAGTTGATTATTGTCTAACATCCGGTCTAGTGGCTGTCAAACAAGGCAAGCGCTGGGGTTATGTTGATAGCGATGGTGTGCTCAAAGTCCCCTTTATCTATGATGAAGCACAGACGTTTAATGATGCAGGCTTTGCCGTGGTTGGGCTAAAACAAAAATATGGCTTGATTGACAAACAAGGCAAATTGACCGTTGCACTCGAATATGACCTCATCGATGAACCTTCTGAAAACCTGATGCCCGTAAGCTTGGCAAATAAGAACGGCTTTATGGACAGTCGGGGTCAGGTAGCCATACCGCTGATGTATGATTACGTGGGTCAATTTCGTAATGGCATTGCCATTGTGGGGCAAGCTGATAGCCAAAATCACATGCAATACGGCTTTATCGATGCCCAAAATCGTGTCATCATTCCACTCCAATATGATTACTTAACCGATTTTCGCGGCCAATATGCGGTTGTCGGCAAGGGACAGCAACAAGCGCGGCAATACGGCTATCTAAATCGTCAAGGCAAGTTTTTGGTCACCCCACAATACGATGATGCCTATGACTTTGTCGAAGGTTTCGCCCCGGTCAAAAAAGACGGCAAATGGGGCTATATCAGCAAAAACGGCAAGCTTGCGATACCGCTAGACTATGACGATGTTTGGGACTTTGTCGATGGGTTAGCGATTGTCAAACAAGGTGACAAATACGGGGTGATTAACCAACGCAACCGCCGCGTGATTCCACTCGAGTATGATTATATGGATGTGGCAGGTGATAATCGTTTTTTGGTTGAGCAACAGGGTGAAACGTTTTATATCAACCGCAATAACCAACGCGTGAAAGACCCGGTCGATACCCAAACCATGCCCTATTAACCGTCCATAAGTAACGCTATAGCCGAGAGTCTATTTTTTGCTTATCGGATGCCACTTGTTCTGATGGTGCACTTGTGATTGGCTACAAGATTAACCCTTGATTTTGCCCAAACCAATGCACATAAAGGGCTATCTTTCGCCATTTATTAGCTTTGTTTATCTCTATTGATTGAAAGGAAATGTCGCTTATGCGCGTGCTCGGGCTTGAAACCTCTTGTGATGAAACCGGTTTAGCTATCTATGACAGCGAGGCCGCTAATAGTGAAAATCGAGGTATCATCGCCCAAGTGCTATATAGCCAAATTGAACTGCATGCCACTTATGGCGGTGTGGTGCCAGAGCTTGCCAGTCGCGACCATATCCGTAAATTAGTGCCTTTGTTAAATCAATTACTTGAGCAATCGGGCCTTAAAAAAACCGATATCGATGCCATAGCCTTTACCAAAGGCCCAGGCTTAGTAGGTGCCTTAATGACAGGTGCATTATTTGGCCGTAGTTTGGCGATGGGTTTGGGTATTCCGGCGATTGGTGTGCATCACATGGAAGGGCATTTGCTCGCGCCATTATTGGGTGAAAATGCCCCTGAATTTCCCTTTGTGGCGTTACTCGTCTCCGGTGGTCACACCATGTTGGTGGCGGTCGAAGGTATTGGTCAGTACCAAATCTTGGGTGAGTCGATTGATGATGCGGCAGGCGAGTGCTTTGACAAAGCCGCCAAAATGCTACAGTTGCCATACCCAGGTGGCCCTAATATCGCCAAACTTGCCTTAACCGGCAATCCCAATGCCTTTGAATTACCACGCCCAATGTTGGGTCGCGGCTTGGACTTTTCCTTTAGTGGGATGAAAACCGCGGTACATAACTTAATCAAAGACAACCCAACCGATGCGGACAACCCTGACCATGTCCAAACTCGCGCGGATATCGCCGCCAGTTTCCAATATGCGGTGGTTGATACCTTAGCGAGAAAATGCGTCAAAGCATTGCAACAAACCGGCATGAAGCGCTTGGTGATTGCAGGTGGCGTCAGCGCCAATCTTGAACTGCGCCGTATTCTTGAAGAGCAGTTAGCCAAAATCGGTGCAACGGTGCACTATGCACCCCCAGCGCTTTGTACGGATAACGGTGCAATGATTGCCTATGCGGGGTTTCAGCGCCTCAATGCCGGACAAGGTGACGAATTGGCGGTCTGCTGTTTGCCGCGTTGGGACATGACCAGTTTACCGGCAGTACCAAATAACCTGAAAACTTCAGATACAATGACGCATGGTGCGTAATGCAGTGGTTAATGATTGGGCTTGGTGCTGCGATTGGCGCAATATTACGCGGCTATCTCTCGCGGTTTAATGCATTACATCATTGGTTTCCGTTTGGTACCTTAACCGCTAATGTTTTGGGTGGTTTATTGATGGGGGTGGTATTGGCCTACAGTGAGCGCTTACACCCCAATGCACGTTGGTTTATTACCACGGGTTTTTTGGGTGGGTTAACCACTTTTAGTACCTTTAGTGCAGAAACGTTTCAACTATTTAATAGTGGGCGTGTCATAGCAGCTTTGATATTGATTGGTTCTCATGTAGTTTTGACATTACTTGCCACAGCTGCCGGATTTTACCTGATCAAATTTTTTTCTTAAGTCTTTGTTTTATTTCCTGTCTATATCAATATGCTTATCACTAGCGGTCATCCTTGCAACTTGCTATCTTGCCAAAAAATTGCTACAACTAACTCACGCCTGATACTTAAACAAGCCAAAATATAAAATTGATAACCATAAATCATCAAAGGATTTGAGATGAATACCACGACTTTGCCGCCTGTCCAAGATAGCATTACACCCGATACGCCAACTGAACAGATTGCGCATATATTAAGCGCGCAAAACCAGTTTTTCCAGTCGGGTGCAACCTTAGCGCAGGCCTTTCGTGTCAAGCAACTGACCACATTAAAACAAGCGATTCACGCTTACCATGAGCAGATTGAAATAGCACTTAAGCAAGACCTTAACAAGTCGGTGATGGAAACTTATGTGTCCGAAGTGGCATTGGTGTTGGATGAAATCGACTTTATGCTAAAGCATTTAGCCCATCTGATGAAGCCAAAACACGTCAAAACACCAACCAGTCATTTTCCGGCTAAAAGCCTGATTATGTACGAGCCGTATGGCCGTGTGCTGAATATCGCGCCGTGGAATTACCCCTTTCAGCTGTGTATTGCCCCGATTGTCGGTGCAATGGCTGCGGGTAATACCGTAATATTAAAACCATCTGAATACGCCCCCCAAACCTCGGCGGTGGTGGCTAAGTTATTCGCTGAGTACTTTGAGCCCCAATATATCGCTGTCATTGAAGGCGGCGTGGAAACTACTCAAATCTTATTACAACACCAATTTGACTATATTTTCTTTACCGGTAGTACCGCAGTCGGCAAGATAGTCATGCGGGCAGCCAGTGAACATCTGACGCCAGTGACCTTAGAGTTGGGTGGCAAAAGTCCGTGTATCATTGATAGTACCGCCGATATTGCCCAAGCCGCCAAACGTATCATGTGGGGCAAAGCGCTCAATAGTGGCCAGACCTGTATTGCCCCCGATTATATATGGGTACATGAATCGGTCAAGACACAACTGGTACAAGCCATGCAACAAGCGGTGACAGAGATGTATGGCACAAATCCCCTGCAAAACCCTGACTACCCGCGCATGATTAACCAAAAACATTATCATCGGGTTAAAGCATTCTTGCAAGATGGGACGATTGTGGTAGGTGGTGACGTCAATGATACCACGCTACAAATCAGTCCAACGGTACTCACCGATGTAACGTGGCAAAGCCCGGTGATGCAAGAAGAAATCTTCGGTGCTGTTTTGCCACTCATGACATTCAATAACATTGATCAAGTTATCAGTGATATCAAGGCTCACGCCAAACCCTTAGCCTTGTATCTATTTACCAAAGATAGCACAGTCGAAGATAAAGTCCTGAACTTAGTGCCATTTGGCGGTGGCTGTGTCAACGATACGTTAATGCACATTGCCAACCATCATCTGCCATTTGGGGGTGTGGGGGCAAGTGGTATGGGCGCTTATCATGGCGAATTTAGTTTTTACACGTTTAGTCATGCCAAAGCAATACTTAAACGTGGGACTTGGATTGATGTACCTGTGCGTTATCCACCGTATACCCCGCAAAAACTCGCTATTTTACGCAAAATGATGTGATTGTATGACTTATAAGTCATTTTAGGAAAACCTATTATTGGACGCAACCAAGATAAATTTGCAGAATAAATTTTACTGTTGATGTCTAGTCGCTATGCGATTCAATGGACTTTTAATAGTTATTATGTATGACAGATAAGTGATTAAAAATGCTAGGATAATTGCTTATCTATGATGGAGCTAACCTATGTGATGCGAACAAATAATGAAAGTTGTCATATTTTTGTCATATTTTCCTGTAATTATATACACAATTCTTATACATATCCTGTATGTTCTGTCATTAAGCACGAAAAACTGGGCAAAAATCCACTCGTATTGATTTTTGGTCAATAACGGCTGCGATTGGTTGGATAATGTTATTTCACCCTCACTGCTGTTAGCGTGACTGCCTATGTTGTCCATGATGCCAGAAATTATATGTCACTCTTCTAGGAGCCTTATATGCGTTATTCATTGCTAAGCCTTGTGGTTGCTTCAACTTTAGCATTAACTGCTTGTGGTAACAAACCTGCTGAAAACACCGCAGCGGGTGCTGCATCTGCAACGGGTAGCGCAACTGCGCCAGCCGCTGCTGACAAAAATGCTGCATTCACTATCACAGGTGCAGGCGCGTCATTCCCACAGCCAATCTACGCTAAATGGGCAGGTGACTTCAAAAGTGCAACTGGCGGTCAAGTTAACTACCAATCAATCGGTTCATCAGGTGGTATCAAACAAATCGTTGCTAAAACTGTTGACTTCGGTGCATCTGATGCGCCATTGACCAAAGAAGAGCTAGACAAAGACGGCTTAATTCAGTTCCCAACCGTTATCGGTGGTGTGGTACCAGTTGTAAACATCGATGGTATTCAACCAGGTCAATTAAAATTAGATGGCGCTGCATTGGCTAACATCTACCTTGGTAAAATCACTAAGTGGAATGACCCAGCATTAACCGCATTAAACCCAGGCGTAACACTACCTGATGCACCTATCACCACTATCTTCCGTTCAGACGGTTCAGGTACGACTTTCAACTTTGCTAGCTACTTAGCGGCTGTATCACCTGACTGGAAAGCAGGTCCTGGCGTTGACAAATCAATCAAATGGCCGACTGCTGCGACTGGCGCGGGTGGTAAAGGTAACGAAGGTGTAGCAAGTAACGTAATGCGTGCTAAAAACTCAATCGGTTATGTTGAGTACGCGTATGCAAAACAAAACAACATGGCATACACCCAACTTAAAAATGCGGCAGGCAACTTCGTTCAACCATCAGCTGAAACTTTTGCAGCTGCGGGTAACGCTGATTGGCAAAACACCCCTGGCTTCAACATCGTGTTGACTAACCAACAAGATCCACAAGCATGGCCAATCTCTGCGGCAACTTACATCTTGGTTCACAAAAACCCAACTAACCCAGAAAACGTGAAAAACGTATTAAAATTCTTTGACTGGGCATACACCAGCGGTGATGATGCAGCTAAGAGCCTAGACTTTGTACCATTTACCAGTGCTAGCAAAGCAATTTTCCGTGATAGTTGGAAACAAGTAGTTGGCACTGACGGCCAACCACTGTATACTTCAACCGCAGCTGCGCCTGCATCAACTGTAGCAGCATCAGCAGCGAAGTAATCCTAACGAAGTCATTGGACAGGCAAGTCTGATGTTTTCTAGCGTAGAGCCAGTAATCGTTTTTAGCTCTGCGCTTTTTTTTAATATGCTTGCTGACAATTTATACTGATATCAATATAGGCTAGGTTAATTATGTCTGATTTACATGCAAAACTCGCGAAGCAAAAACGTTTGGATTGGCTGTTTGTGAATGCCACTCGCGTTTTTGCTTTTGTGGTATTGCTACTATTGGGCGGTATTATGGTGTCCTTGTTTATTGGGGCATTACCGAGCAT
Organism: uncultured Moraxella sp.; assembly: GCA_937975585.1. Taxonomy (GTDB): domain Bacteria; phylum Pseudomonadota; class Gammaproteobacteria; order Pseudomonadales; family Moraxellaceae; genus Faucicola. Next base: position 25,020 of record CALJUC010000096.1, read on the forward strand.
CAAAGCATTTGGTCTTGGTTTTTATACTACCAGTGACTGGGATACGGGGACAGATACTTATGGGGCATTAGCACCCATTTATGGTACCTTGGTCACATCCATTATCGCAATCTTGATTGCGGTGCCAGTTAGCTTTGGTATTGCGATGTTTTTAACCGAGCTTGCACCAGAATGGTTGCGCCGTCCATTGGGGATCGCTATCGAACTTTTGGCGGGTGTGCCTTCGATTATTTATGGTATGTGGGGCTTTTTCGTTTTCGCACCTTGGTTCTCTGAGCATATTCAACCGTGGCTGATTGATCACTTAGGTGATGTGCCTGTTATCGGTAAGCTTTTCCAAGGCGCTCCGATGGGGATTGGCTTGTTTACCGCTAGCTTGATTCTATCAATTATGATTATTCCATTTATCGCATCGGTAATGCGAGATGTATTCTCCATTACCCCAAAGATGCTGAAAGAGTCGGCTTATGGTTTGGGTGCAACGACTTGGGAAGTCATGCGTAATGTCGTGTTGCCATATACCAAAGCCGGTGTGGTGGGTGGCATTATCTTGGGTCTAGGTCGTGCTTTGGGTGAAACGATGGCAGTAACTTTTGTTATCGGTAATGCTTATAATATCAGCCCAAGTTTGTTCCAATCTGGTGTGTCGATTACGTCAGCATTGGCAAACGAATTTGCCGAATCTAGTGGCTTACAGCAAGCATCGTTATTGCACTTAGGTTTCTTGCTGTTTGTGATTACCTTTATTGTCTTGGTAATTTCTAAATTGATGCTGGCTCGTATGGATAGAGCCGCGGGTACACGATAATCGCTGATAAGATGCTTGAAGGTAAAACAATGAATACAACGCAAACCGCTCAATTCGCCAGTCGCAATAATGCAATCTACAAACGCCGTCAGCTTACTAATATGTTGGGTTTGGTGTTTGCTGGTTTTTCAATTTTCTTTGGTTTGATCTTTTTGGGTTTGATTTTAATCAAGCTATTTTCAGCCGGTGGTCACGCGCTATTGACGATGCCAATTTTTACCATGGATACACCGTCACCGAATGAGGTGGGTGGTCTACGTAATGCGATTATCGGCTCTATCATGGTTACGGGTTTAGGCTTGGTAATCGGTACACCGATTGGTATTATGGCAGGGATTTATCTTGCAGAGTTTTCTGAAGGTAGTTTGCTTGGCAAAGTCACACGTTTTATGAACGATATTTTGCTATCAGCCCCCTCAATTGTTATCGGTCTATTTATCTTTGCGTTGATGGTTCAAGGCCGTAACTTCTCAGGTTGGGCAGGTTCATTGGCGTTGGCATTGCTGGTGATTCCAGTTGTGGTACGTACCACCGAAAATATGTTACGCTTGGTACCGAATACCTTACGTGAAGCGGCGTACGCCTTGGGTACCCCAAAATGGAAATTGGTCAGTTCAGTGACTTTGCGCGCGGCTAAGACGGGTGTATTAACCGGTGTGTTATTGGCATTTGCGCGTATCTCAGGTGAAACCGCGCCATTGCTATTCACTGCACTGAATAATCAGTTCTATAGTGTCGATATGGGACAACCGATTGCGAACTTGCCGAACGTGATTTATCAGTATGCGAGCCAACCTTACCCGATGTCAAACCAATTGGCTTGGGCGGGTGCATTACTGATTACGCTTGCTGTATTGACGCTAAATATCATCGCTCGTGCATTGAGTGGTAAAGAACAAGCATCACATTAATCTGTTATATCATTACTAGAACTGATAGGTAGTTTTCCATGACCGCAAAAATGCAAATTCGTAACTTGGATTTTTATTACGGTAATTTCCATGCACTAAAAAATATTAACATCGATATCGCTGACAAAAAAGTTACTGCGTTTATCGGTCCATCAGGTTGTGGTAAATCAACGTTACTACGTACCTTTAACCGAATGTACGACCTGTATCCTGGAATGAAAGCCACCGGTGAAATCAACTTAGACGGCCAAAATATCTTGGACAAGTCAGTTGACGTTAACTTGCTGCGCGCACGCGTGGGTATGGTTTTCCAAAAACCAACGCCATTCCCGATGTCTATCTATGACAACGTGGCGTTTGGTGTACGTCTGTATGAAAGCCTAAGCCGCGCTGAGCTAGATGAGCGTGTTGAGTGGGCCTTGAAAAAATCAGCACTATGGAATGAAGTCAAAGATAAACTAAAAGATTCAGGTTTGTCATTGTCAGGTGGTCAACAGCAGCGTCTATGTATCGCGCGTGGTGTTGCGACACGTCCAGAAGTCTTATTGCTTGATGAACCAACCTCAGCGTTGGACCCTATTTCAACTGGCTCAATTGAAGACTTGATTACTGACCTAAAAGACGAATATACCATCGCTATCGTCACGCATAATATGCAACAGGCTGCTCGTGTGTCTGATTACACCGTGTATATGTACTTGGGTGAAATGATGGAAATGGGTACAACAGACAAGATCTTCACCAACCCAGAGCGTAAAGAAACTGAAGAGTACATTACTGGTAAATTCGGTTAATCATGCGTTTTACACATTAGTGATTGTGCAAAATCCCTTATCACATGGTAAGGGATTTTTCTATGGATTAAGTCAAGAAAAAGTACAAAACCCATAATAAATCGCAAATAATATTGATAACAGTTATCATTAACATTATAATCCTTACGTTTTCTCGCTTTTTTAGAAATGATTAATGGTAGGATGATGATAATGATATTTTCTTCACGCTTTAAAGTCGCTTTGTTAGCCAGTGCCGTGCTACTAACGGCTTGTCAAAAACCTAGTGATAGCAGTGCCACTCCACAAACGACAACCGCTAGTGCATCGACTACCACAGCTACTGCTTCAACAGTCACAAGTGCCGTCGACCTGAGTCAAGAAACCACCGCCTATAAAACATGGGTACAAGGTCAAATTGACCAAATGCTACCGGAAACAGAAAAATTTGTTGCCTTACTGAAGGCGGGAAAACTTGAGGAAGCAAAAGCCTTATATCCCCATGCCCGCGTATACTTTGAGCGCTCGGAACCGATTGCTGAAAGCTTTGGTGATTTAGACCCACGCATTGATAACCGTGAAGCTGACTTGCAGCCAAATGAAAAATGGACAGGTTTCCACGCCATTGAAAAAATCCTATGGACACAAAACACCACGAAAGGTACCGAAGCCTTAGGCGATCAGCTTATCGCTGATGTCAAAGAATTACGCGCAAAAGTACCTACTGCAGACGTTACGGGTGATTTGATGGTGCAGGGCTCGGTTGACCTACTGAACGAAGTATCGACCAGTAAAATCACAGGCGAAGAAGAGATTTTCTCACACACTGATTTGTATGACTTTAAAGCCAACATCGACGGTGCGCAAAAAATCTTTGAGATCTTAACCCCCAAAATCAAAGCCAAAGACCCACAACTGGTTACTGAGCTGACCGAAAAATTCGCCGCAGTGAATGCGTTATTGGCTAAGCACCAAGTGGGTGAGAAAGATTATAAATCTTACACGGAGTTAAGCGGTGATGATACCAAGGCGTTGGCAGAAGCGGTCAATAAGCTAGGCGAGCCATTGGCGCAGATGGGTGTGGTATTGCAATAGAGCGTGTGTGACTCGCAGCTTTGAAAAATATTCGAACCAAGCGCACAGTCTAAATTTTTCAGCATTATCTTTTTCTGACAACGTGGTAGTAGGGCATGAATCCGGAACAACAATCAAACAGTATGACGTTGGGTCGACGTCATTTTTTGCGTAACTTGGGCTTAGTCGGTGGGGCGGTCAGTATCGCAGGAACGGGCATGGCCTTATCAGGTTGTCAGCCCAGTAGCAATACAACAAATAACACATCAGCAAGCAATACGGCGAATGCCGCAAATGCCGAATTAGGCACCAAAGACAGCGATAAAAATGCAAACCCCAAGCATGCGGGCAGTGATGCCAATAGCAGCAAACATGGCTTTGCTGATGCCAAGTATGAGTTCTATGGGGAACACCAAGCCGGGATTACCACACCCAGCCAGCGTCAGATTTATTTTTTGGTGATGGATTTACACACCAATGATGTTGAAGCGGTGAAGCAAATGTTTCAAGATTGGACGGCATTTGCCGCTAAACTGACCCAAGGCAACAATATCAAAGACTATGGCACCAACCCCTATGTTCCGCCAACCGACACGGGTGAAGCGGATAATTTGGGCGCGTATGGCTTAACCTTAACCTTTGGTGTAAGCCCTAGCTTTTTGACCAAGTTGGGCTTGAGCGACAAGTTACCCAAGGAATTTAAAGACTTGCCGGCTTTTCCACGTGACCAAATCCGTGGCAACTTATCGGGTGGGGATATCTGTATCCAAGCCTGTGCCGAAGATGCCCAAGTGGCTTTCCATGCGGTACGCCAATTGGTACGCCAAGCACGCTCCACCATCACCATGCGTTGGTCACAGTCTGGGTTCGTTGGCTATGACACGGGCAATGAAACACCGCGCAATCTTTTTGGTTTCAAAGACGGTACCGCTAACCAAGAAACATTAAAAGCGGCTGATAAATTCTTGTGGGCCAATGAACCCAACTGGCTTAAAGGCGGTACCTACTTGGTGGCACGCGTGATACAGATGCACTTAGAAACTTGGGACCGTACTTCGCTCAAAGGTCAGGAAGAAACGTTTGGTCGACACCGTACCACCGGCGCAGCGATTGGCAAGCAAGCGGAGTTTGACAGTTTTGATGTTAATGAAAAAGCCACCAATGGCAAAGCTGTCATACCAGAAATTTCCCATATGGGACTCTCCAAGCGTACCGGTAACCAAATTTTACGCCGTTCTTATTCTTATAGCAGCGGTATCGATGCCAAAACAGGCCAGTTTGATGCCGGTTTACTGTTTATTTCATTCCAAAAATCACCTGAGCAATTTATCACCATTCAAAATGCTTTGGGACGGGTGGATAAAATGAACGAGTACATTACCCATATCGGCAGTGGCTTATTTGCGTGTTTTGGTGGGGTCAAGCCGGGTGAATATCTTGGCCAAGCGCTGTTTGAAGGCTAGAGAAGGGAGCCTACCATGATGAATCAATCCAACATTGTATTGCCAAACCTACGTAAAACAATGGC
>CALJUC010000097.1 GCA_937975585.1 uncultured Moraxella sp.
ATCTTTGATGGGGTGAAAAACAAGCACGATATTGAGCAATTGCGGCAAGTCCTTGTACCAAAAATCGAAGAACGGGATAGACAGCTGGTTGACGTGCATCTTAAGGTGCGAGATGACTTTTATACCGCGTTATCTGAATTTGCCAGTTGCCTAAAGGTCGCCTTGCAGTCAGCGACATTTTTTGAAGACACCAGCTTTAGCGATATGGATCGCCAGCATTACAAAGAAACGCTCAAACAATTTAGTAGTCTTCGCCAACTGGTTAAGCAAGACGCCGGGGAAACCATCAACTATGACCAATATAGTGAGCAAGTCAAAAAACTCCTCGATAAACATGTGGTCGGCGTAACAGTCAAAGAGCCCGTTGGCGTGTATGACGTGGGTAAAATGGGTAAAGCAGATAAACCAAGCGATTGGAGCGACGACAAAACCCGCAACGAAACCGATATCATCAAAACCCGTGTCACCAAGATGATTGAGCAGGATTTGCGCGACGACCCATATGCCCAAGAAGCCTTTTCCAAGCTACTGCGTCAAGCAATAGAAGAAGCCGAGCAACAGTTTGAGCATCCACTCAAACAGTATTTGTTATTCCATGAATTTGAACAACAAGTCCAAGCACGAAAACTGGAAGACATCCCGGATAAATTTGCTGGTAACAAACATGCGCAAGCCTATTTTGGGGTACTAAAAAAACAACTGCCTGAAGCGCTAGCCAACAATCCGTCATTAAGTGATGACTGGGTAGCACTGGCATTTGAGATTGATAATGCAGTCACTGACTCAGTGGCGGAAAACTCTATCAACCCTCAGAACATCGAAGCGGATATCCGTAAAAAACTGCTGCCTAGGATGTTTAGCTTATCAAAGTCAGTGGGCGGCGGTATGGAACAAGCCAAAGCGATTGTTGAGATGATAGTCCAAATCACGCGTATCGGTATCAATGGGATGTCATGACAGCTTTGAAGCAACAAACAACCACTCAACAACCGCACACCACCCGGTTAAAACTCCATTATGGTGAAGCTATCATCGAATTTGAACGTGTGGCGAAACAGGGTGACACTGATAAAGTGTTAATTAAAGTCCACCCTGACTGCCGTGTGGTGGTATCCGCCCCTGTGACAGCAACTGACCATGAAGTGATTGCGGCCACCCAAAAGCGAAGTCGCTGGATAGCGCAGCAGTTAGACGTATTTCGTGAACAAACGGCACATGTGACCCCAAGACAATATATCAGTGGTGAGAGTCACTATTATCTCGGAAAACAGTATCAGCTTAAAGTGATAGAAGATGATAGCCGACCGCAAAGTGTAAAATTACTGCGTGGTAAAATCGAGGTCAATGTGCGATATAAGTCTGCTCGAAAAGTTGAACAGCTGCTCGATGACTGGTACAGACAACGCGCTAAAATCGTGTTTGCCAAACGCTTGGATGTCGTACTGGACAAAGCGTTATGGGTAGACCAGCGTCCCGATTTTCGCATTTTATCCATGCAGACCCAATGGGGCAGCTGTTCCCCACATGGAAGACTGACACTTAATCCGTATCTCGTTAAAGCCCCTAGCGAATGCATTGACTATGTGATACTCCATGAATTATGTCATATCGCCGAACACAACCACAGTGAGCGGTTTTATCAGCTTTTGACACAGGTAATGCCTGAATGGGAAAAAA
>CALJUC010000098.1 GCA_937975585.1 uncultured Moraxella sp.
ATCATCCAATGCATACATTGCCATCAACTGCATGCCATTGTAATTTGGTGAGAAGTAAGCAAATGCATTGTTAGCACGTGGTGCAGTCACCGTTGCCAATACGTCATCACCACCTAGTACGCCACCAGAAGCTTGGTTAGCATATTGGATTTGGTCATCAATCGTAGTCAAACGACCAGCAACAAAAGTACCGTACTGTTTGTTTGATAGACCGACATAGGTATCACGTGAGTAAAACTGATCGTTACCCTCACGATCATTGCTGCTAGAGTCAACATCAACGCCGTATTCTAATTGGTATACTAAATCAGTGTTAGCTGTTAATGCTTCAGCACCTTTTAAACCAACACGTGAACCAGTTGAGTTCAATGCAGTATTAGTACCTTCAACATCCATATCTTGGTAGTCTAAAGTTACAAATGCTTTACCGTAAACTTGTGGGGCAGCTTGCGCCGCAGATACTGATAGAGCAGCAATGGCTGTAGCTAAAAGTAATTTTTTCATGGGATATCTCCACGTTAATAAAATAAACAACATAGTTAGAGGTTGTAGCACGTTCTAGTGCCCATTACCTGCGATATCATTCACGTTGCCGTCTCAATCATCTAGAGTAAGATAACGCAAATGCCACAATATCTGTAAACAGTATTCAACCACATACAGGTTTGCAGTATAGCAATATAGCTGTAAAAAAGTGAACACTTTTTTTACACAGGTTACGTAAAACCTACTGCTTGTCACTAGCATATCAACTTTGAAATATTTTGCAATACTTTTTTGAATGACTGTGTAGTTTTTATGATATTTCTATAGATATTTTTTGATAAATGGCTGTGTTAAAACCATAAAAATAAAAAAATCCACCTTATATTTAGGTGGATGTTTCATTCTAGGTGCTATAAATTTGCAAATTAGAATTTGTATTCGATACCAGTACCTACAATAGTGTCATCTTTGTAGTTGTCACGGCTGATTTGACCAGCATAGATATGACCAGTAGTTGCTTTGTTAAATGCGTATTCAGCACCAACTGCTACTTCTTCTGAATCCTTAGTGCCAAAATCTGTGCTGATATATTGGGCTTTTGCAGTCCATGGCGTGTTAGCAATGCTATATTTACCAGAAACCAACCAAGTTTTAGCATCTTCATTAGTGTTGTACAAATCAGCATTTTGGTATAGTGCACCTAGTACAAGACCTTGTACCATGTTCATTTTACCCATATCAACAGTACCAGCAACACGCCATGCAGTATCTTCTGCACCTACATTTTTGTCATAACCAACAGCAGCGTATACACCGTTTTGGTCATAAGCAAGAGAAGCTGAATAACCATTGTCATTTGGATCTTTTTCACCAGTGTATGCAACGTTATCTTGTTCAGATAAAGATACTGCACCTGTAAATGTAATTGGCATACCTACTAAAGTTGGTGATTTATAAGCAAGTACATTATTAGCACGTTCTTCACCAAGTTTTACGTAACCTACTGGGCCAGTATTATCGATACTTAGAGTAGATGAGTTTGCATTGAATACGTCAGCATTACCTTTTGCAGTTTTAAAAGGCGTGTCCATACGACCCGCTAATAAAGTACCAAGGGTATTATGAGCTAAACCAATATAAGTGTTACGTGAGTAAAATTGGTCAGTATTCGCATCAACGTCGATACCGTATTCTAATTGATACACTAGATTAGTAGTATCAGTTAATTCTTCGCTACCTTTGAAACCGATACGTGAAGCATTCGAGTTAAGTTTAAAGACGCTGTCATCTTCAGGTGCACGAGTAGCGGTAGCGCTAGCACGATAGTCGCTATCATAGCTTGTGTCGACATAATCTGCGGTTAAAAATGCTTTACCGTAAACTTGTGGAGCAGCGTGAGCTGCAGTGATTGACGCTAGCGCGATAGCTGATGCAATTGCAAGTTTTTTCATAACAAAATCTCCGAAGGGATAAGGATGTCACTCTACTTATAAATGACGGTAATTCACTTGTTAATAGAACGCCACGACGCTATACACAGCTACTTAATTTGCCGAAACAACATGACAAAGTCAGGTGGCAGCCATTTGATGCGTGAATTTTGACGAATATTTGTTACAAAATGATGAATTGAATTAACAAAAAATTGCATTTAATACAAAGTAAACCACGTTGACTTACACTTTACGATGAAGGAAAGCAAGAAAAACCCCACCAGTTATCTACTGATGGGGTTTTTTATTGGATAAAGTCAATAAATATCGATTAACGCTAAGTGATTACAGCGCTTGTTACTATTGTTGCAGTGCTATGACCTATGGCTAAAATTAAGCCTTAGCTTTTAGGTCTAAGCGAGCTTGGTGCAATAGTGGCTCTGTATAACCGCTTGGCTGCGTTGTACCTTTGAATATTAAGTCACGTGCAGCATTGAAGGCAATGGTGTCAAAGTTAGGACCCATTGGGATATACAAAGGATCATCTTTACTTTGCTCGTCAACCATCGCCGCCATACGTTTTAACACTTCATCAACTTGCTCTGGCGTTACGATGCCATGCTCTAACCAGTTGGCAACGTGTTGGCTTGAGATACGTAAGGTTGCACGGTCTTCCATCAATGGTACGTTGTCAATGTCTAATACTTTTGAACAACCTGCACCTTGGTCTACCCAGCGCGCGACATAACCTAAGATACCTTGGATATTGTTTTCAAGCTCTTGGTTAATTTGCTCTGCTGTCCAGTTGGTATCAGTGGCCAATGGAATTTGCAAGATGTCTTCTAACTTCGCTGGCTCGCGGTTTTTGACTTCATCAAGTACATCCATGACGTTGGTTTCATGGTAGTGCATCGCGTGTAGGGTTGCGCCTGTTGGTGATGGTACCCATGCACAAGTTGCACCCGACTTAGGATGGTTTGACTTGGTAGCAACCATTTCTTTCATGTTGTCAGGTTTTGCCCACATACCTTTACCGATTTGGGCTTTACCGCGAAGACCAACCGCAACACCCACGTCAACGTTCCAACGCTCATAGGCATTTAACCAATCTTGGTTTTTCATGTCATTTTTGCGTACGAATGGACCTGCTTTCATACTGGTGTGCATTTCATCGCCGGTACGGTCCATAAAGCCGGTGTTAATAAAGATAACACGGTTTTTGGCGGCACGAATCGCTTCTTTTAGGTTCACGGTAGTACGACGTTCTTCGTCCATGATACCGACTTTCAGCGTATTCTCAGGCAAGTTTAATACTTTTTCTACCGCTGCGAACAAGTCAACGGTAAATTGTACTTCTTCAACACCATGCATTTTTGGTTTTACGATGTACATCGAACCGGTGCGCGAATTTTTTAGGGTGTTTTTGTTAAGTAAGTCTGGCAAGGTACATAATGGAGTGATAAGCGCATCCATGATACCTTCGTAGATTTCTTCGCCATCTACCAAAATAGCAGGGTTAGTCATCAAGTGACCGACGTTACGAATCAACATCAATGAACGGCCATGTAAGGTCACTTTACCGCCATCTGGCGCATTGTACTCACGATCCACATTCATGGAACGGGTCATGGTTTTGCCACCTTTTTCAAAGGTATCGGTCAAGTCGCCTTTCATCAAACCAAACCAGTTACGATAAACTTCGGTTTTTTCTTCTGCATCAACAGCAGCAACTGAGTCTTCGCAGTCTTGAATGGTAGTAACAGCCGCTTCTAATACCACGTCTTTGATACCGGCAGGGTCATCTTTACCAATCGCATTGTTGCGGTCGATTTGGATTTCGGCATGTAGGCCGTTATTTTTTAACAAGATACCGGTTGGGTTACTTGCTTCACCTACAAAACCAGCGAATTTTTCTGGTTGTTGTAATTCAGTGCTACCCTCACCCATTTGGATAGTTAATTTACCATCCGCTACGCTAAAGCCTGTGGCGTCAGTATAGCTACCATTGGCCAATGGGAAATTGGTATCTAAGAAGTTTTTGGCGTATTTAACGACTTCAGCACCGCGAGTTGGGTTATAACCCTTGCCTTTTTCCGCACCATTGGTTTCGTCAATCACGTCGGTACCATATAACGCGTCATACAAGCTACCCCAACGGGCATTGGCTGCGTTTAACGCATAACGCGCGTTACGAACCGGTACGACCAACTGCGGACCTGCAATCGTTGCAATCTCATTATCAACGTTTTGGGTTTCGACCAAAAAGTCATCGCCCGTTGGTACGATATAACCGATGTCTTTTAGGAACGCGGTATAAGCAGCTTTGTCATATTGACCGTTGCTTGCTGGATTGGCAACGTGCCACTCATCAATTTTGGCTTGGAACTCTTCACGTTTTTGTAATAACGCTTTGTTGCGTGGCGTAAACTCTTTCACAATTGCTTCAAAGTCTTGCCAAAATTTATCATTATCGAGGCCCACTACCGGCATGACCTCATTTTGGATAAATTCATATAGCTGTTTATCGATAGCTAAACTGCCTTGTTGAATACGGTCGCTCATAGCAATGTCCTCGTGTGATAATGATTATGATAGGGTATTGAAATTTAACGGTTATATTTAAGTTTAACAGGGTACTATGTGAATGCTGTGAAATCATAAAAAATAACCCTTCAATTTGATTATACGTTTATCAAAAATAAAAATAAAGAAATAGGAACTATTTATTTAAAAAATATTAGTCAGCCACTTTCTGTATCGTTGGCTGAAAAATTTGCCCTATTTTGTTACACTATTTCCCTACCTTTTTTAACCTCAGGAACTCGCCTTGACTGACGCTATTGCCCTTGCTAATACTAAATTAACGATAACCGAAAATTTTAGCGAAGTTGAAAAACTTGCTGTGATTGACCTTGACCAAGACAACTACGTCCACCAACCCAAAGCCGTGGATATCAGTGATGTGTTAGCCTTCTTGGGCTGTCGTACACCCAAGTTGTGGTTAACAGCGGCCTTGGCTGATTTGCCAACGATTATCCAAGATCATGCCAACTGTGAAAAAAAGGCGGCAGGCACGGCGATGAACTTAATTTTCCGTTATATGTCACACACGGAATTACAGCTGAAGTTGGCACAATTGATTCGCGAAGAAATGCTGCACTATGAGCAAGTTATGGGATTGATGGCAGAGCGTGGTCAGGTATGGCAACATATCCCTGCGGGGCGCTACGCGGCTGGTATGCTTAAGCATAAACGTACCTTTGAGCCTGCGGCGATGGTTGATGTGTTAATTATCGGCGCATTTATTGAGGCGCGTTCTTGTGAGCGCTTTGCTGCCTTAGCTGACGTGGTTGATGACGAGCGGTTAGCCAAATATTACCGCTATTTACTCAAGTCAGAAAGCCGCCACTTTGAGGATTATTTAGCATTGGCACGAAGTATTAGTGAGGAAGACATCACTGACCGGGTGAATTTTTTCCGAGACGTAGAAAATGATTTGATTACCACACCTGATAATGAGCTACGTTTTCATAGCGGTGTGCCTAATTGGTTAACCACTTAATAAACATTGTTTTCAAACAATAAAGAAGCCAAGTGATGACTTGGCTTTTTTATTGTTTGAATTTTAGCGTTATTCGCTACCGGTACTTGGGATTGAACCATCTCGATTAATCGTGCGTAACTGTACATTTTCGACATCCTGATAACGGTTCATATCATTGATAGAGGCACTACGTGGTAGCTCAGTCATTGTGGTATGTTCATTGACATTGTCATCGAATGCTTGACCGACTTGGTTGCGGCGGTCAACGAATTCTGCATCACGATCCCCGTCATATACATGGGCAGATTGCTGTGAAGCCTTAAGGTCATTGACATTGTTTGCCACTGGCACTTTCGGTTGGTTAGGGTTCATGGTCGTTCCTTTATTGTTCCTTATTTTTTTATTACTAAATAGTATTGATCACTTCTTATTCTAGCTAATTCACGTCATATATTAGTTATTACGTGGGATATCAACACTACCATCCGGTAAGGTATTCAATGCCGGTACAACATCATTTTTACCGGTCATAACCTGCTGTAAATCATCACTTGTAATGACCACAGATTGCGGGTTTGGATGTGATGCATCCGCGACATTCGCATCGGTTATGGTGGTATTAATCGCCATATCAACCGGTTTAGGATTAATTAATACATCTTCGGTCACTTGGGTTTCGACCACGGCTTGAGGGCGGTTGTCAAAAATGTCAGGGGTTTCCATCGATGGTGACATACCCGCCGTCACGCCCTCACCAGCCTGATGTTCAACACTATCTTCGATTAATACTTTGCTGTCTTGTGGTACTGCATCGCGTGTTGGCACTTCTGAGTCGGTTACAGTAATTGGGGTGTCGAATTCACGTACAATATTAGTCATGGTTGTATCCTTATTATCGTTATTAGGTTGTGTTACATGTAGTTTATTACTAATGGCACTATTAAGTTATTTATCCGTTCTTAATGACTCATCAATAAATGGCGTTTGTTGTCGCTCATCCAATTGCTGTGGGCTTTCATGAGTAGCTTGTGGGTCAATTGATAAGTTATCGGCAATCTGTACCGGGTCAACGTGTTCTGTCGCTTGTTGCAAATCAGATTTTTGCTCATTGAGTTGGGGATTTTTCTTTTCAGGTTGCTGTTGCATGGCTTACTCCTGTTGTATAGGTCAGTCGCTTATTCCTAACGCGCTGTTTATTATGTTATTTATTAATAGCGGGCAATCATTATACATGCCCTATTTAACTTATTGTTTTATTAGTAGTTTAATTGCAACCATACTAATAATCAGTGCATATTTGACTATCCCTTCGTAACATCCTGTGCGTACTCAGTAAATGAATGACAAAATACAAGTAATGGGCGTTTAATAACCATCATGCAATAAAAAAGCGCCACCTATGACTGGGGCGCTTCTTTACGGTGATACTTCAAGCGGACTAATTGGCTTTGTTAATGACGATTTTTTGTAATAAAAAGTCTTGTGCCGAGAAGGTGGCTTCACCCGATGCTGGGGCGACAGCTGTCCATGTCCCGTTGGCCTCAAGGGTCCATGCATTGGCATTATCGCGCAGGTAGTTGTGAATGTCTTCCATGATACGTTTGAACAAGACAGGGTCTTCCACAGGGAAGGCAACTTCCACACGGTTAAATAGATTACGCTCCATCCAGTCGGCACTGGCACCGTATAGACGCGCTTTAAACTTACCGTCTTTTTCTTTACCATCTTTGTCTTTGCCGTCCATATCCAATGAGCCGTTCGCAAAGTAATACACACGCGTATGCTCTAAGAAACGACCGACAATCGAGCGCACACGAATATTTTCAGATAAGCCCGGTAACTGTGGGCGTAAGCAGCACATTGAACGGGTAATCAAATCGATTTGGACACCCGCTTGTGAGGCTTGATACAACTTGTCAATCAGTTGCTTTTCAGTCAGTGCGTTGACTTTGATAATGATACGGCCTTGACGTCCAGCTTTGACATGCGCGATTTCATCATCAATGAAGCTCATCAATTTGTCATGCAACGTAAAAGGCGCATGTAGTAGCTTTTGTAGCTTGGCAGGTTTGCCCATGCCAGTTAGCTCATGAAAAATCTTGTGCACATCTTCGGTAATGGCCTCATTGGCCGTAAATAGACCATAGTCAGTATAGGCGCGCGCATTACCGGCGTGGTAGTTACCCGTACCCAAATGCACATAACGACGTAGTTGGCCTTCTTCGCGGCGGACAATCAACATGAGCTTGGCATGGGTCTTATAACCCACGATGCCATATACCACGACGGCACCGGCCTGCTGAAGTAAGTTTGCGACTTCGATATTTGACTTTTCATCAAAGCGAGCACGTAATTCAATCACGGCGGTGACTTCTTTGCCATTACGCGCCGCTTCGGCAAGTGCTTGAACGATTTCTGAGTTGGTGCCTGAGCGATACAGGGTTTGTTTAATCGCCAAGACTTTAGGGTCATTGGCGGCTTGACGCAGCAGATTCACCACTGGGGTAAAGGCATGGAATGGGTGGTGTACTAATACATCTTGTTTGCGAATGATGTTAAATACGCTTTCGTTTTTGTCCATTGACTCACGGCGAAATGGCTTTGGAATCATATGGGTAAAAGGTTGATAGCGCAACTTTGGAATTTTGAAATCAAATAGTAGACGTGTTAGGTTGACTGGACCATTGACGCGGTACAGTTGACTTTCGCCCAAACCAAACTCATCTAGTAAGTAGTCGGTAATGTGTGCTGGACAATTGGTGGTCACCTCCAAACGTACTGCGGCACCAAAGCGACGGTTCTCAAGCTCGCCTTCTAGGGCTTTGGCCAAATCTTCAACGTCATCAGACAAGTCCAAATCAGCATTACGTGTTAAGCGGAATTGGTGACAGCCTGTCACTTTCATACCAGGGAATAGTTCATTGATATGCTCATGAATCACGGCCGTTAGCATGATATGGTGTTCTTTACCGCCTGTTAACTCATTAGGTAGACGAATCACACGTGGCAAGCTACGTGGGGCAGGCACCACCGCCAAATTGATATCGCGGCCAAATGCGTCTTTACCGTCCAGGCTCACCATAAAGTTCAAGCTTTTATTGACTAAGCGTGGGAATGGGTGCGCTGGGTCAATGCTAATCGGGGTCAATACAGGTACGACTTGGTCATTAAAGTACTCTTTGACCCATTTGGCTTGTTCAGGCGTTAATTGGTCGCGCTTTAGGTAGCGAATGTCTTGCTCGGCCAGTGCGGGCAGCAGTTCGTCATTAAGAATACGATATTGCTCGGTGACGGCTTTGTGTGCGATATCTGAGATATGCGCTAGCACTTTGCTTGGTGGCATACCGTCGATACTGGTGGCCACATCACCCAACTGGACTTTTTGCATCAAGCCCGCCACACGAATCTCAAAGAACTCATCCAAGTTTGATGAAAAAATAATCAAAAACAATAAACGCTCAAGCAGTGGATGGCGCGGATTGGTGGCTTGGGCGAGTACGCGCTGATGGAACTGGATTAATGACAATTCACGGTTAAAGTACTGTTGAGTGTCTTCGTCAAGTTGGGCGAATACATCTGGGTAATCGATTTTTTGTAGTGAGGCTACTGGCACCTGCTTATCAGGTTGGACAGGGGCTGCCGATTTGGATTCGGTTACTGGTAATGATGATTCAGCAGATGTCTGGTTCGATATCGGGGCAGATGACATAGCAGGGTCCTTGTTGGTAGACAATCAGTTTATTAGGAAATTCATTAGGCAAAAGCCGTCTCTACCCTATTGTAACGGCTTTTTTTGAAAATTTAATGACAATATGACATTTTTATGATGATTGTCGAATATTCCCCCTGTTGTTACCAAGCTAACGTGGTGTGCTAGTCCATTACGCTAGCCCACCACTGACGTTAGCGTCATTAGGTAAGAATTTATTCGCTATCGGGCAAGTCTGCCGCACCCATCCGACGTAAGATAATTTGGGTTTTATTGAGTAGTCGGCGGTCATTACGATTGGCTTCAAAGTATTTGGGATTGGGTAGCATGGCAATCAGTGAGGCAGCTTGGCGCTTGGTCAAGCGAGCGGCTGGTTTTTGGTAATAGTGGCGCGCGGCCGCTTCGATACCATAGATACCATCACCGAATTCAGCGACATTCAGATACGCGGTCAAGATACGCTCTTTGGTCCACATATTTTCAATCATTAAGGTGATAATGGCTTCTTCGCCTTTACGCACATAAGAACGATTGGGGTATAAAAATAGGTTCTTGGCCAACTGCTGACTAATGGTGGAGCCACCGGCACTAATCGCCCCGGCTGCTTGATTTTTTTGGATAGCGTTTTCGATACCTTGGATATCAAAACCCGCATGGTTGCTAAAGTTGGCATCTTCACTGGCAATCGCGGCACGTTTGACATTGACTGAGATTTTGTCATTTTCGACCCAAGTTTGGCTAACTGACTCAAAGGTGGTCAGCCGATGCAAAATCATAAACATACTGTTATTAATCGGCTGGGTACGCCACAACGATAGCAACGCAAATACCATAATATGAAACGCAATAAACGCGATAACGACCGCCATGAATAAGCGCTTAAACCAACGTCCCCAAAATCCCGATGAACCAGTTGGTCGACCCGTGGGTGGTAGGGCATTGGGTAATGGGTTTTGGTTCGGGTTGGGCAAGGCTTGGCTCACGTGGGTGTCCTTAATGGGTAAATAAATTGATGCTAGACCGACACTCAAATACGATGCAATCGCAAAAACACCATGACTTGCCTTGATGTACTGAACCATACAAGATTGGCGAGTTTAGGGATGATTGTGCTAACATCGAGGAAAAATATCACGTATTATGCCAGTTTTGCGACAAACTCGGCTACTATAGTCAAATAAATTCTTTTTAAGACAAGGAAAATGAGCGCAGATAGTACAAGTCGTACAGCAAGCGAGTATGACGCAGTATTAAACTGAATTTAAAAGACTATAAATTCAGCTGTTCAGCCATTGTTAGGATACGTATGACCCACCCTATTCACCCCGTAAACAACCTACCCACCCAAAGCTACCCCGCTTGGACATTGTATGGTACGTTGGGCTGTCATCTGTGCGAGGATGCCGAGGCCCTTGTGGCGCAGGCATGGCAAGTGGTGGACTTTGAGTTACAGCGAGTTGATATTGCTGACTTACCCGAGGATGAAGCGATGCAATTGGCGGATAAAATTCCTGTTTTAGTCACGCCGACACGCACCCTTTATTACCCTTTTTCACTACTTGATGTCGTTGCACTGATGCAGTAATTAGCGCAGTAGTTGGCGCATTGATTGACCCAGTTATAATTGATAAATTTAACGGATAATTGTACATATGAAAGACTTGTCTAAAGTTACCAGTATTGAAGATTTACGCCAAGTGGCGGAGCGCAAAGTACCGCGTATGTTTTATGATTATGTTGATTCTGGCTCTTGGACACAGACGACTTACTTTAATAATGAAACTGACTTTGATCGAATTAAGCTGCGCCAAAAGGTGCTACGCAACATGGAGGGGCGTAATCTTGCCACCACCATGATTGGGCAATCTGTCAGTATGCCAGTTGCGATTGCACCAACCGGATTTACCGGTATGATGTGGGCGGATGGCGAGATTTTGGCAGCACGCGCAGCAGAAAAGTTTGGTATACCGTTTTCACTATCCACCATGAGCATCTGCTCGATAGAGGACGTTGCCACCCATACCAATGCGCCATTTTGGTTTCAGCTGTATGTGATGCGCGACCGTAAATTCATGGCGGATTTGATTCGCCGTGCGAAAGATGCTAACTGCTCAGCATTGATTTTGACGGCGGATTTGCAGTTATTAGGTCAGCGCCATAAAGACATCAAAAACGGCCTATCTGCACCACCAAAACCAACCTTAAAGAACCTCATCAACCTCGCCACCAAACCTGAGTGGTGCATGAATATGCTCCGCACCAAGCGCCACACCTTTGGCAACATCGTAGGTCACGTTGACGGTATCGATGATATGTCATCGTTGGGTGAATGGACATCAAAACAGTTTGACCCGACCTTAAGCTGGGATGATGTGGCACGCATCAAAGACCTATGGGGCGGTAAAATCATTATCAAAGGCATTCTTGACCCAGAGGATGCCGTGATGGCGGTCAGAAGCGGTGCAGATGCTATGGTCGTATCAAACCACGGTGGGCGTCAGCTCGATGGCGCGGCCTCGACTATTTCAATGCTCAGCGAGGTGGTGCAAGCGGCAAAAGCCGAACAGGGGAATACCGAAATTTGGCTCGACAGCGGTATTCGCTCGGGACAGGATGTCTTAAAGGCCATTGCCTTGGGTGCGAGTGGTACTATGATTGGGCGTTCATTCCTCTATGGGCTAGGCGCGTATGGTGAGGATGGCGTGCGCCGTGCGTTAGAGCTTATTCGCCATGAGTTAGATATTAGTATGGCGTTTGGCGGCTATACGGATATCCGTGACGTCAGTGAAGATATTTTACTCAAAGGTACTTACGAGGATTTGTTAACGCGCCCATTTATCATTCGTGAGCGCGTATAACACATTGATGATTATTGTGACTTATGGGTTGGATGTAATGATTCGTCTAAGGTCGATTTGTGCTTAGCATCGGCAAATTCTTGCGCCTCTTTCCAACCCTCTTCATCACCAAAAAATAAGCGCTTGCCATCTTGGTAAAAACGCATCATCTTACCATGTGCATCGTTGATGCTAAATTCTGCCAATACCTTCTGCCAACGTTGCAAGATATTCGTTTCATTATGATCACTGGCTAAAGTGGGTGTAACGATATAAGCCAAATCAGTATATTGCTCTGGCGTCAGTTGGCTCAAAACGTATTTATTATGCAGTAGTCGTTGGGTGATACGGGTGGCATCCTGCAACGTTGTACCATCTTCATCAAGCTCAAAAAACATCATAGCAAACACCTCTTATGTGGACTTACACCGATTGGCATAGGCCGTTTATGGTTTGGGTATCAGACGTACAAACAACTCACTACCTTGACGCGGTGGGATTGAGTTGTGGCACGGCTCCATAGTCTTAATCGTAAAATAACGCGCAAACAACGCTTGGTATTCCGCCAAGTGGCCACCAAATGGCGGGCTTTGTTTAAAATCTTGATCAAACAGTACGCCAAATAGCTCTCCAGTCGGTTTGAGTAACGCCTGCATGTGCTTTGCATAGTCTTCTCGGCGACTTGGGTCGATGGCACAAAAAAACGTCTGCTCAATCACATAATCAAATTGGTAAGTCTCCGGTGACAAGGTAAAAAAATCGGCCTGTACCAAATGCTCACGCGGAAAATCTGGGTATTTATTCGCAAGTCGTGCCAAGGCTTCAGCAGCAAAATCCACCACGATGACATTGGTAAAGCCCTCCTCGTGCAAATGCTCCGCTTCATACGCATTACCCGCACCAGGAATCAAAATATGGCTGTTTTTGTCCACGCCTTTGGCAATTAGATTATCGATATAATCATGAATCGGTGTCGATATATAGCCGATATCCCATTGGATTTCTCCAGCTTCGTAGCGCTTTTCCCAAAACTCTGCGTGGTTGACGGCTTCTTGGTTTTTTGTATCCATACGTTGTGCTGCTCCATTGATTAAACATACTCAAGGCGCGTTTTTACCTTAGTTATCGCGCGCCCTGATTCAATTATTTTTCTAATACACTTTATAACTGACGCACCGTCAAAATCTGCTCACTGTGGCCAAATGCCCCATGAACATCATGTAGAATACTGCTGGTTAGACCGACACCATCTTGGCCAATTTGTTGAATTGTTTCAAGTCCTAACCAACGACCTTCCGGCAAGCGATGCATATGAATTTGCAAGTCCAAATTCGGGAATAGCCATTCAATATTGTCCGGTTGATAAATACGCGGCACAATGCCATTCGCGGTATCAACCAAGCCAAGCAGATGTACAAAATCTGAAGTCGGCTTCACTTCACCGTTTTCGGTAACCATCTCGACATCAGTATTAATCCAAACAATCCCCTTACCTTGGCGGTTATCCGGGTCGGATTTTAGATAGATGCTATTGATATAGCCGCCGCCCCAATGCTTCATCCCATTCCAATCCGGTAATTGCTCGGGATGCGCGATTTTATCATCTTCAAGTCCCGCTACCGCGCTGGTATCACTGGTGACCATACGCCAAGCGCGTGCGACGATACAGGTTTTGCCATTCGCGTCCATGACCGCTTCAATCAACTCAATGGTACGCCCTGGACGCAGCACACGGGTGGTAATGGTAAAATCACCCAAATGAATTAAGCCCCAAATATCCAAGCTAATGCGTCCAATACGCATATCAGCTCGCGGCATAAAATTTTCAAGCTCGTAACTCAATATACCGGTCGATGCGGCCATATGCTGTTCATGCTCATTCCACGCGCCTTGTGACGGCAGATTGGCAGTATAGCGAGCGATAGTCGTATTACCCTCGGTGGTGCGCTCATGTAACGTATAAAATGTTGGCTGCATAAAACTCCCTTTTTATCTTTTTCAAACGTAGCCTATTATAGTTTGGCACACATCAGCCAAACTACACGCCCTTGCTTAACGACAACTTAACAAACTTCAATAGCGGCAAAAAGTTTACCATAAACCTATATGACAATTTATTAATGTTTTGCAACTATCTACTGATACGATTAGCTAGGGTTATGTTGGGTAGGATTTATGATCAGACGATTGTTTCATAACGCCATCGCTTCTTACAATCGTATGCCACATACCCTCGCGAAACACAGTATAATAGCGAATACTTATTATGCGTTTATTTGATAGTTTTTCTAATTTTTTGATGCTGAAACCAATACGATGACCACAACAATGACAGATACCCAAGCCCCTGTTCAGGCGACAATGCAATCCTCGCAAATTCCTACCGCGTTACTGGATACCTCCCATATCGACACCAGTCAACCGCCATTTATCTTAGTTGATGGTTCGTACTATCTGTTTCGCACGTTTCATGCCTTGCCGCTCACTATGCAGACCAGTAAAGGCCTCCATACCAACGCGGTACGTGGTACCTTAAACGCGCTAAAAAAACTCATGGATAACTACCACCCGACCCATATGGCGATTGCCTTTGATACCAAAGCGCCAACGTTTCGCCATGAGCTTAGCCCAATTTATAAGGGCGACCGCCCAAGTATGCCAGAAGAATTGGCCGAGCAGATTCCCTATATTCATGAGATGATTCAAGCATTGGGGATTCCGCTGCTTGCCATCGATGGCGTGGAAGCCGATGACATTATCGGTACATTGGCGTATCGTGCCTGCCTTGAAGGGCATCATGTGGTGATTTCAACGGGTGACAAGGACATGTGTCAGTTGGTCAATGCGGCAATTGTGGTGGAAAATAGCTTTGATGATAAGCGCTATGACATTGCCGGCGTGATCGAAAAGTTCGGTGTACAGCCGCGTCAGATGATTGACTATCTGACCTTGATGGGCGATAGCTCGGACGGTATTCAAGGCGTTGCCGGTATCGGTAAGGTCACCGCGCAAAAACTGCTCAATGAGTATGACACGATTGATAATATCTTGGCCAATATTGATAAGCTCAAAGGCAAGCAAAAACAGACCTTTAGCGACAGTATTGATAGCATTGCCTTGGATAAACGCTTGGCGACCATTATCACGGATTTGGATATTGTGCCAGATTGGGAAAGTCTACGCTTACCAACCGACCCGACCCATAACCTAGCAGCGCAGCGCGACATCTTTACCACGCTTGAGTTTAAAAAAGAACTCGCCTCCATGAATCACCCATTTCACCCATCCAATCAAGTCGCCAGTCAAGCGGCCAATCAAGCGACCAACCCCTTGATGGATGATGGCGCGGTTCAAGGCAACACAGGACGTTATCCAATTGTCGGTGATGTCATTCAACCCTCTGCCAACGCATCTCAAGACAGCCAATGGCACACGATTACGAGCCAAGCAGATTTTGATGATTTAGTGGCGCGTTTACAAGCGGCACAACACTTCGTCATAGATACCGAAACCACTAATTTGAATTGGCAAAACGCCAAACTGGTCGGCTTGTCGTTTGCGTTACAGGCGCATGAAGCCTACTATGTGCCCGTTGCGCATGTCGATGAATTGGGTAATTTACTCGATAACCAACTGCGTCTAGAGGACGTATTAGCAGCCCTTAAACCCATTTTGGAAAATCCTGCTATCGGCAAAATAGGCCAACACCTCAAATATGATGCGCATATTTTGGCGCAGTATGGCATTGATTTGAATATCACGCCCGCCAACTGGCAGATGGACACGATGCTTGCCAGTTATGTGATTAACGCCGTGGCCACACGTCACGGTATGGATGACTTGGCGCGCCATTATCTACACACCACCACTATCACCTTTGAAGATGTCGCGGGCAAGGGTGCCAAGCAAATCAGCTTTGACAAAGTGCCGCTTAGCGAGGCCAGTGACTACGCGTGTGAAGATGCCGATATTACCTATCAACTGTTTGATGTGTTCCGCCAAATGCTGGCCGATGCACCAAACAATGCTAAGCTACTTACCGAGTTAGAAATTCCCGTGGCACAAATTTTGTGTCAAATGGAAGCCGATGGGATTTTGCTCAACAAAGCCTTCTTGGGTGAGTTATCGGCACGCTTTGATAGCGAAATTCAAGCACTTGAGCAACTCGCGCATACCCAAGCCGGTGAGGTCTTTAACCTTGCCAGTCCTAAGCAATTGGGCGAAGTCTTGTTTGACCGACTGGGCTTATCAGGCGGTAAAAAAACCAAAACCGGCCAATACTCGACCAGTGAAGCCACGCTTGCCACCATCGAGCATGAGCTCGTGGATACGGTGCTTGAATACCGCAGTGTGGCCAAACTAAAAAGCACCTATACCGATGCGCTTGCCAATGTCGCAGATAGCAATGACCGCGTGCATACCAGTTATCATCAGGCTTTGACATCAACGGGTCGTCTATCATCGACTGAGCCAAATCTACAAAATATCCCGATTCGTACCGATACCGGGCGCTTGATTCGTCAAGCCTTTATCGCACCCACCGGTAAAAAAGTGCTATCCGCTGACTACTCGCAAATTGAGCTACGTTTGATGGCACACTTTGCCAATGACCCGGTATTGATCGGCGCGTTTAATGAGGGGCATGATATTCACCGCGCCACGGCTGCGGAGATTTTGGGTAAAGCGTTTGATGACGTCACCAGCGAAGAACGCCGCCAAGCCAAGGCGATTAACTTTGGCTTACTGTATGGTATGAGCGAATTTGGTCTAGCCAAGCAGTTGGGCTTTAGCCGTGAGCAAGCACAAGCTTATATCAAGCTGTACTTCGCGCGTTACCCCAATGTCAAAGCCTATATGCAGTCCACGCGCAAACTTGCCCACGAACAAGGCTATGTCACCACCATCTTGGGACGAAAACTATACACGCCTGATTTGCACCATGCCAATCGTGGTGTGCGCCAAGCGGCGGAACGCGCGGCGATTAATGCACCGCTACAAGGTTCGGCAGCCGATATCATCAAGCTTGCCATGATTGCCGTGGATAAGGTCTTACCGAAAGCCAATGCGACAATGCTACTGCAAGTGCATGATGAACTGGTGTTTGAAGCCGATGCTGATAAAGCTGATACGATTGCGGCACTGATTAAACATGCGATGCAAAATGTACTCTCTGACACCGCCAAGGCCAAAGGTTGGGATGTTAGCTTTGCTGTGCCACTGGTGGTTGAAGTGGGTATTGGTGATAATTGGGATGAGGCACACTAGTTTTAACCGCTAATCAATGCCACTTTCTCATTTACCCTTGAATGAATCACCCAATAAAAAAGGCTAACACGTGTTAGCCTTTTATTTTGCTATCATATTCGCTTATTTTTTGTACGCTTCAATTTGAATATCTAATTTAACATGTTTCATATCTGCAAATTGTGCGTAAGTGTCCATACCCCATTGGGTACGGTCAATCGTGGTGGTAAAGTCACCGCCACAGCTTTTCGCTTGTAAGATTGGATTGTCATAACAACCAAATTTGGTCGCTGTTAACGTTACGGGGTTGGTTTTACCCAACAAGGTCAATTCACCTTCGATTTTACTTGGTTTATCACCGTCAAAGTGCCATTTGGTTGATTTGAAATAGGCACTTGGGTATTGCGCTGCATTGAAGAAATCTTTGCCCTTTAAGTGATTGGTAAAGGTGCTAACGTTAGTTTGTAAAGTCGCAACTGGAATCGTAATACCAACAAACCCCGTTTTTGCTTGCGGATTGTAGTCTACTACGCCCGATAACTCAGTAAAGTTACCGCGATTGGTCGTGACACCCATATGGTCAATACTAAAATTCACGTTGGTGTGCGCAGGGTCGATAGTATAAGTTTCTGCTTGTGCGTTAACCATAGTAAAAGCAGTGGCAGTAGCAAGGGCTAATACAGCAAAACGTTTCATAATAACTCCAATTTTAAGAGGGTAAAATAATTATTAAAATAATATTAATAATCACATAATAAAATTAAGGTTTATTTATATTACCACATCTTTTGTGTATTTGTATAACGGTTTTTTAACTCTTTATAGCGCGCTGACCATTCACTAGCCATTAGTGGCCTTGAATACCAACGCAATCACCGATTCGATAGGATTGAACCGGACTACTGCAAAGCACGCTTTCGCCATTCTCCAAACGCAACTGATACAGGGTATATGACCCTTTAAAATCAGCGTCTTTAATCACGGCTTGAATCGGGCTATCTGACGGTGCAACCAAGGTCACACGCTCAGGACGAATCAACACCTTACCAATATCAGCATAGTAACTGGCCATACGACTATCAATCTGTCCTAATGCGGTATGCAGATATTGCCCGTCAGGGGTGGCATTGATAAAACTCCCATCACCGACAAATTCCGCAACCGCCAAGGTGGCTGGCTGCTGGTATAGCCTTTGGGGTTTTTCCCATTGTTGCAGTACACCATTGGCCATTAAGCCAATTTTATCGGCCATGGCAAAGGCTTCTTGTTGGTCATGGGTCACGACAAGGGCGCTGGTATTTTGCTGCTTGAGCAGTTGGCGCACATCTTTGGATAATTGGCCACGCAAATCAGCGTCTAAGTTAGAAAACGGCTCATCGAGCAAAATCAATTTTGGTTTTGGCGCTAACGCACGCGCCAGTGCCACGCGTTGCTGTTGACCACCGGATAATTCATGTGGGTAACGCTTGGCTAAGCTATCTAGGCCGATAAACTCAAGCAATTCATTGACCCGATGTTGACGCGCACTACGGCTAAGCTTATGTAAACCAAAGCCAATATTATCCGCGACCGTTAGATGCGGAAACAGCGCATAATCTTGGAACACCATGCCAATATTGCGCTGATAAGCGGGCACTAGTTGTTTACTTGCTTTATCAAATAGCACTTGCTGACTATCACGAATCGTGCCCGCAGTCGGTACTTCAAATCCGGCAATACAACGCAACATACTGGTCTTGCCACAGCCTGATTGCCCGAGTAAACACGCGATTTCACCGGCTAATAATTCAAAACTGATACCGTTAAGCACCTGTTTTTTGCCATCATAACTTAACGAAACATCGTTAACTTGTAAGCTTACTTCCGTCTCGCTATCCATATTCATCGCATTTGGATTGATACTTTGGTGCGTTGCAGGGATTAATAAGTCATTCATCGTCTTCGCATTCATAGTCGATGCTCCATTTTTGAAAATAACATCACAGGCAACAACCCCACCAATACAATCACCAACGCAGGCAACGCTGCCTGTTCAAATTGCCCTTCCATGGTATAGGCATAAATTCGCACCGCTAAGGTGTCCCATTCTGACGGCCGTGTCATCAAGGTAATCGGCATCTCTTTCATGATATCGACAAATACCATGAGTAGCGCCACACCAAGCGAGCCTTTGACCAATGGCAAATACACGCGATGCACCAACTGCCAACCCCGCACACCCAAAATCAATGCCGACTCCGTAAGACTTGGACGCATCCGCTCAAACCCGGCCTCGATACTCGATACCGCCAATGCCAAAAAGCGAATCACATACGCGACTAGCATCACCACCAATGTACCTTTAATAATCCCTGTCGTGCCCTCATCCACAGGTAGCCACGACAACAGCCAATTATCCAAGCCCGCTACCGGAATAAAAATCCCAATCGCCAATACCGAACCGGGAATCGCATAACCCAATGTCGCAATCCGACTCGCCACTTTGGCAAATCTTGAATGATCGCTGCGCTTTGCCAGTACCAATAACAAAGCCACCATGGCAATCATCGCTGCGCCAATCACACCACCGGCTAATGAATGCCACATCGGTGACCATAAGCTTTTTATCACCTCAAGTTGCCAATGCTTAATCACCCAAGCGAATAATTGCAGCATCGGTAAGATAAAGCCCATCAGTAAAATCAGCGAGCAGTACGCCAATGCGAGCCACTTACCCACACCGCGTAACGTCTTACGCTGACTAGGACGCGATTTATTACTGGCAAAACGGCGCTGCCCACGGCTTAATTGCTCAAGCACAATCAACCCAAACACGAATAATACCAACAAGGATGCCAACTGTTTCGCGGTTTCAATCGAATACATACTAAACCACGCTTGGTATATTGCCGTGGTAAAGGTTTCCACCCCAAAAATCGCCACCGCGCCAAAGTCCGCCAGCACTTCCATCATCGCCAGTAGCAAACCACCGATAATCCATGGCCGTGCCATCGGTAACGCCACCTTGATCACTGACTTAAACGGTGACAGTCCCATTGACGCGCCCACTTCCATGGCTTGCTGTCCCATGGTCAAAAACGCATTGCGCGCGAGCAAGTACACATACGGATAAAACGTCAGTATCATCGCCGATGACAAGCCCCACATATTGCGGATATCAGGTAACCCTTGCTCAAAGCCATATTGCTCGCGCAAGTAGGTGCTGATAAAGCCGGTATAGTCGAACATACCCACTTGGACAAACGCCAACACATACGCGGGCAAGGTCAACGGTAACATCATCGCCCAAAAAAATAATCGACTACCGGGAAAGCGATACATGGCTGTCAGCCATGCGGTACTCACCCCCAATAGCGTCACCCCAATCGCAGTGGTCAACAGCAACACCAAGGTGTTTTTGACCAACATCGGCAATTGGTACTCAAGCAAAAATGACCAAATCTCAGCGTTAATCTCGCCAAAGCCCATCACCACCACCCCAATCGGTAATAGCACAAGCAATAGACAGAGTAACAGCCAAAATCTAGCCAACGACGATTTTCCAGTAACCACTAAACCAAATCCCAAAAGCAAATGATAATAATTATTGTTTACATAAGCAATCTATATTATACTAGAAAAACAACCTTTTTGGACCATTTGTTGCACAACATATTGTTGTTACCGATGGTTTATTCGACTTTTTTGATGATATTAGGAAGACTGCTTGTGAAAAAACTATTCGTCGCGCTTACCGCTATCGCCACCACTGCACCGGCTTTCGCCAATGACTTGGTCATCTACTCAGCGCGCGCTGATAACTTGTTAAAACCGATTGTTGCCAAATACGAGCAAAAAACCGGCACCAAAATCACCTTGGTTAATGACAAAGCCAATGTATTGGTCGAAAAACTCAAAGCCGAAGGCACCAACACTCCAGCCGATTTGCTTATCACGGTAGATGGCGGTAACTTATGGCAAGCTGCACAAGCCGGTGTGTTACGTCCTGTCAAATCACCAACACTGGAAGCCAATATTCCACCGCAATTTCAAGACCCAAAAAATCAGTGGTTCGGTATGTCGGTGCGCGCTCGCACGATTTTTTATAACCCTACCAAGGTCAACCCAAGCCAGTTATCAACCTACGCGGATTTATCAACGCCAAAATGGAAAGGTAAACTGTGCCTACGCACGTCGGACAACGTCTATAACCAATCCTTGGTTGCGACCATGATTCCACATAACGGGCTTGGTAATACTGAAAAAATCGTAAAAGGTTGGGTCAATAACTTGGCAACGACCCCATTCTCTAACGACACCGCACTGCTTGAAGCCATTGCTGCGGGTCGCTGTGATGTGGGTATTGCGAACACGTATTATTATGGCCGTCTGCTCGACAGCAAGCCAAACCTCAATGTGAAACCTTACTTTGCTAACCAAAAATGGCAAGGTACGCATGTGAATATCTCAGGCATTGGTGTGGTCAAGCACAGCAAAAATGCGGCTGAGGCGCAAAAATTCATGGAGTGGTTAAGTTCGGCAGAAGCGCAAAACTTATTTGCGGATTTGAACTTTGAATACCCTGCCAATCCTCGTGTAAATCCTGATCCGAAAGTGGCGAAATGGGGTAACTTTAAGCAAGATGTGATTAATATGTCGGTAGCGGGTATCAACCAACGCCATGCGATTATGCTGATGAAAAAAGCCGGTTATAAATAAGGCTTAATTATTCTGTGATAAAAAGCCGCTAAGTGAGTTAGGGGCTTTTTTTATGGTTAAGTCGATGTGCTAATCGTAGTTGAAGTGAGTATTGGCAATAATCAGGAGGAGATTGATTATATTTTAGGTTAACCGATTGGCTCAATCCGAATTTGTCAGTTATACTTTGAGAAAAGCGAATAAGG
>CALJUC010000099.1 GCA_937975585.1 uncultured Moraxella sp.
AATATGCGGCTTTATTTTATCTAAAAGTCATCATTCATGACTATCCAATTTAGCGGTAAAATCAGCCAGTCATAGAAAATCTGTACGAAAAACTATCAGAATATTTAACTAACTTACCTTATTATTTTGACAGACGCTTTCACTCCAGTGTAACACTTGATTTAACCGTAAAAAGGACTTTGACATGATGAAACAGCAAATCAAAAATCAGGATGACCTAGAGCAATATGAACAAAATTTTCCTTTAAACCCGCCTAGCAGCACCTATCAGATGCTATGTGATAGCGAAGCTCAGTTTGGTGATAAAAAAGCCCTTACCTTTGTGTTAAATGCTACACATTATCAAAACAGCACCAGTTATAGCTATCAGGAACTATTGGGATATATACGTCAAACGGCCAATATGCTTTATTCATTGGGTGCGGATAAAGATACGGTCATTGGGATTTTGTTGCCAAATTTACCTGAAACCCATTTTTGTATCTGGGGCGGCGAGGCAACGGGTATTATTTTTCCGATTAACCCATTGCTTGAACCGTCTGTAATTGCCGGCTTATTAAATGAAGTCAAAGCCACGCTACTCATCACGCTTGCGCCATTACCCAATCAAGATAATAAGCCGCAGCTTTGGGACAAGGCGGTAGCGGTTGCCAAGCTTACCCCAAGTTTGCAGCATATCATTGGGGTGACGATGGCTCATCATTTCGCCCATCAACTTAATATAACCTTGCCAGATGCAAGTAAAGAATTTGTACAGCAGTTACCAGAGACGGTCACCTATCATGACTTTTATGCTGGGATTGCCAACCAGCCCAAAGATAGATTAATTAACCCCCGTACCATTGTGCCTGAGGATCTGTCTTCATTTTTTGGAACCGGTGGTACAACTGGCATGCCCAAAATCGCCATGCGTAATCATAAAAATGAAGTCGCCAATGTCTTGCAAGCACGGGCATTGTTTGGTGAAGACATGCTAAATCAAGGCAATGTCGTGCTGTGTGGACTGCCGCTATTTCACGTCAATGCCGTCATGGTCACAGGATTATTACCGTTATCGATGGGTGGTGAAATTTTGCTGGTTTCGCCAGAGGGCTATCGCGGCGATGGGGTTATGGCAAATTTTTGGGCGATGATTGAGCATTATCGCGTGAGTTTTTTTAGTGGTGTGCCCACGCTGTTTGCTGGATTATTAAATCTACCTATTGGCGACCATGATATTGCTAGTTTAAAGCACTGTTTGTGTGGGGCAGCCCCGATGCCGATAGAAGTATTTAAACAATTTGAAAAACAAACAGGGGTACAAATCATTGAAGCATACGGTATGACTGAAGGTAATTGTGGTAGTTCAGCCAACCCAAGATTTGGGGAGAAGAAAATTGGTTCAATAGGGCTACGTTTCCCGTATCAGCCTATGCAAGTGATGATGCTTGATGATAATGGCAAGTTTGTGCGAGTTGCCAACACAGGTGAGGTGGGTAATATTTGTATTCGCGGCGATAATGTGTTTGTCGGCTATTATTTGGCGCAGCAAAATCAAGGGATTTGGGTAACTGACACTGACAATCAAACTTGGTTTAATTCCGGCGATTTGGGCTATAAAGATGCAGACGGCTACTTTTTCTTGACGGGCAGAAAAAAAGAGTTAATTATCCGAGGTGGACACAATATTGACCCAAAAATGATCGAAGAGGTGGTTTATCAATATGACGGGGTAGCCGGCTGTGCTGCCATTGGTAAACCTGATAGCTATACAGGCGAGTTACCTGTTTTATTCGTTGCCCCTAAGCCGGGTGTCAACTTAGATACTGATAAACTCATGCAATTTTGCCAACAAAACATTGGCGAAAAAGCGGCGATTCCTAAAGCCATCTACTTGATTGATGCATTGCCCTTAACGGCAGTGGGTAAAGTATTTAAACCTGCACTAAAACGTCAAGCGACGGTGATGGCTGTCAGTGAATTACTACTACAACATCATATCAAGGCTACCGTCAGCAGCAAAGACGACCCTACTTACGGGTTTATTGTGCTAGTCAAGCTAGATGGCGATGCATCACATCAACAACAAGCCAAAACAGTGTTAGACCAGTTAGCCATTCATTGGCAGTGGGCTGAATAGGTTTTTAAATAATAAAAGCAACCACCTGATATGGTACAAGATGAGCGGTAATAGCTATAGGCTTACTTTACCGCATAGGATAAAGAGGACAGATATTCAGTCCTTTTTATAAAAAATGTTCAACGATACCCCAATTTAAGCACTAAGCCAAATGGCCGGAAAATCTGATTAATCGTATTGACACTATAATTGCCATTGTCATTTTCCACGTCAGAAATGGTTTTACGAGAGACCTTGACCAATGTTGCAAACGCATCTTGTTTAACCCCTAGTA
>CALJUC010000100.1 GCA_937975585.1 uncultured Moraxella sp.
AGATCTACACAGGCGAAGACACTCTTTCCCTACACGACGCTCTTCCGATCTCACACACACCAGTAATCGTTCGGCTGCAAGCCTGGAAAACCGACTTCTGGCAGTGGGGTTACCAAGTCATTGCCTTTGGCGACTGAAAACTCCAAAAACTCTCGCGTCATCTTGGCACATACCGTATGCAAGCCGATATCTTGTGGGCCCGTATGACAGAATCCATTGCGATAAAAGCCGGTGAGGGGCGCAAAGCAACAACTTGCCAAGGCACCGCCAAGGACATTGGTTTGGTTAATAGCAGGATCGGGGTGTAAAGAGTAAGACATAATAAACTCGGTGGTTATTAACGAAATATCGCGTGAAATAGTAGCACAAATAACGTATCAGGTAATCCTTAACGGGACATTATGATTTCATGACGACAAACCGTTTATCCCGAATTTTTGGGTAACCAGTTTGTTGAAAGGCAAGCTCAATGCTTATTTGCTAACATCCTGATTTTGGTGCGATATAGTAAGGCTAACGCAGATTAAAAGAAAATTTTTGCCAAAAGTGCGAAAAGTAGGCGCGATTTTTGGCACAGTATGCTAGAATTAAAAGGAAAAGTGCCTATTACTTACCAAGCACTCGCTAAGATGTGACCCCATTTATCTAATCGATACCTTAATGCGCTAGTTGATGGCTGTTACATCTATATTCAATGCCTAATTTAATCTGAGTCGCTCACTATTTTAGTACTCAACTTGTGTAGGATATATTGTGTCAATTTTAGCTTCGGAATCCAATACCCCTGTAACTTTAACTGCGCCTGAAACTGCATTAACCCCAATCAACCGTTTAAACAGCCAACAAAACACATGGCTATTGCCAGATGGTGTGGTTGATTTATTATCGGATGAGGCAGCGAAGCAAGAAGCATTACGTTATCAGTTAACAGGTTTATTGGTCAGTCATGGTTATCAGCTGATTAGCCCACCCATGATTGAATATACCGAAAGCTTACTCAATCACGCAACCGAAGACTTAAAACGCCAAACCTTTAAAATTATCGACCAGTTGACTGGCCGTTTGATGGGCGTGCGTGCCGATATTACCCCTCAAATTGCGCGTATTGATGCTTACGCTCATCAAAAATCATCAAAACCCAACCATGTGGCACGTTATTGCTATTCAGGCCATGTGATTTATACCTTGCCAAAAGGCTTATTTGGTTCACGCACGCCACTACAGTTGGGTGCAGAGATTTTTGGTCTTGATAGCCTAGCGGCCGATATCGAGCTGTTAGATGTGTTATGTATGCTGCTTGATAGCACTGATTTGGTTGAACAAAGTCATATCGATATCGGTCATGTCGCAATTTTCCAAACGCTAAGCGAACTGGCTAATTTGTCAGATGAGCTGCAACAGCAATTTATCGAGTTATACGCCAATAAAGCCTTGCCAGATTTGCAAGCATTAAGCCAAAGCTTAAGTGAAGCGGGCGTTACGCATGCCAATGATTTTTATGTCATCGGCCGTTATAGCAATGACTTAAGCAAACTGCAAGAGCAACTATCAGATGCCGCCAAAAATCACCCAACGATTACCCAAGCCTTATCTGACTTGGCAACCTTGGTACAGCATTTACAAGCCAAGCAGATGAGTGTCAGTATTGATATTACTGAGCTAAAAAGCTATCACTATCACACCGGCATGGTATTTAATGTGTATGTCGGTAATGAATCGTTACCGATGGTACGTGGTGGCCGCTTTGATAATCCGCACAGTGATACGCCACGCCCTGCCACAGGCTTTAGCTGTGATTTATCACGTTGGCAAGACCATATTCAAGTACATGCCAAGCCGATGACGGTACTACCTTACCAACTTGCCCAACAAGTGCTACACACGCCAAATCATCCTGATGCCGATAGCTTACATGAAGCGATTGCAGCGCTGCGTGAAGAAGGCCATCGCGTGATTATTGCCCTCGCTGAGCATGATGAGCCCGCCGATACCACCCATTATCTCCAAGTGGCAAATGGCGTTTGGTATCTACGTAGCTTAAATGATAGTAACTCTGAAGAAGCTTAAGGTTTATTTAGACCCTATTATTTAGACCTTATAAAGTTTTGGTGTCGCAGTTCGTTGTAAAAAATTTGTTTGTTGTTAAACCCTGTCGTTATTAAATTGTTGTTGTTAAATAAGGTACGCAATCATGAGAAACCACACCGGTAAAAACGTCGTTGTCCTTGGTAGCCAATGGGGCGATGAAGGCAAAGGTAAAATCGTCGATTTATTGACCGAAAAAGCCAGTGCCGTGGCACGCTATCAAGGCGGTCACAATGCGGGTCACACCTTGGTGGTGGGCGGCAAAAAAACCGTACTACACTTGATTCCATCAGGTATCTTACGTGACAGCGTCACTTGTTATATCGGTAATGGTGTGGTACTTGCGCCAGACGCGCTACTAAAAGAAATGCAATACTTGGTTGATGCCGGTGTACCAGTCCGTGAGCGTCTACGTATCTCACCAAACTGTCCGTTAATCATGCCACAACACGTTGCGCTAGACCAAGCACGTGAATTCAAACGCGGTAACAACAAAATCGGTACCACAGGTCGTGGTATTGGCCCAGCGTATGAAGACAAAGTCGCCCGTCGTGCGTTGCGTTTTGCTGACTTATTACGTGATGACTTTGGTGACAAACTAAAAGCCAACTTGGAATACCATAACTTTGCTTTGACCCAGTATTATGGTGTTGACGCGGTTGATTTTGATGAGACATTAGCATTGGCCAAACAATGGCGCGATGCGTTAAAAGACCTAGTGGCCGATGTGACTGGCGAACTTGACAAGCTATGCAAAGAAGGCAAGAACTTGATGTTCGAAGGCGCGCAAGGTACCTTACTTGATGTGGACCACGGTACGTATCCATTCGTTACCAGTTCAAACACCACGGCGGGTGGCGTTGCAACGGGTACAGGCCTTGGCCCATTGTACTTTGACTATGTATTAGGTATCACCAAAGCATACACTACACGTGTTGGTTCAGGCCCATTCCCAACTGAATTGTTCGACGCAGTTGGCGAACATCTAGGCACCGTTGGTCAAGAGTTTGGTTCTACGACTGGTCGTTCACGTCGCTGTGGTTGGTTTGATGCCGCGATTTTACGTCGCGCAGTGGTATTAAACTCGCTATCAGGTATCTGCTTGACCAAACTTGACGTATTAGACGAATTGGAAGAAATCAATATCTGTACTGGGTACGAATTACCAGACGGTGAAGTTTGTGGCTCAAGCGATGCAGAGTTCTACGAAAACGTTAAACCAATCTACGAAACCCTGCCAGGTTGGAAAACCAGCACGGTTGGCGTGACTGAGTATGACAAATTACCAGAAAATGCCAAAGCCTATATCAAGCGTATTGAGCAATTAATCGAATGTCCAATCGATATCATTTCAACCGGTCCAGACCGCGCGGAAACCATCGTATTACGCGACCCGTATGATGCCTAATCATTCGCTTAAGCATAAAAAAGCCCAACGTCAATGTTGGGCTTTTTTATTGTTCAATAACAAATATTTTTGAATCAATTTCAATCAATGTGGCAAGCTTTCCCATATTAAAGCGACAGCAATCAGCATAAAAATCATTCCGCAAATGCGGTTGAGCCACATCAGGCGCTTACCAGTTTTTAGCCAAGTCGCTAACTGTTTGCCACTGACGGTATAAACCAGTTGCCACGTCGTCTCAATGGCAAAAAATCCCAAGGTCAAAATCACATACTGCGGCATCAGTGGCGCGTTAAAGTTAATAAACTTAGGGAAAAACGCGGCAAAAAACAAAATTGCTTTGGGATTGGACAGTGACACCCAAATACCGGTTTTAAACAGTTGAAACGGGGTGGGTGTGACTTGTAATGGGTTATCACCCAATTCACTGTCAGCATTACGCCAAGACTGAATACCCAAATACAGCAGATATAAGGCACCCAAGATTTTAATCCCGGTTAACAGCA
>CALJUC010000101.1 GCA_937975585.1 uncultured Moraxella sp.
CAAGGCTGCACCCAAGAGAAAAACACATTAACCCCCATATCCGCTATCAGTTGGAGTACGCTAATCGGTAAATGGGAAAATGCCGGTTGTAACCGTAAATCCTCAGTCAAAATATTGCCAAATAGCCCAATTTGTTCAGTCAGTGCCGCTTGTACCGCCATATTACCGCCATAGCGTTCAGTGACGATAAAATGCCAATACAAGGGTGAGCTGTCAATACTGTTAAAAAATAACTGCACCATGCCTGCAATTTGGCCGCGATGGGTGCGCAATTGCCCAACTTTCAAATACTCGCGTAATGCGTTCAATGCTTGACCGAGTGCTTCATTGACCAATGCCTGCCCCAAGTCATCCATATCAGTAAAGTGACGATAAAAGGCCGTGGGTACCACACCGACTTCGCGCGTCACCTGGCGCAACGAAATCGTCGAAAAAGCGTGTCCTGACATAGATAAGTCAAGCACCGCCTGAAAAAAAGCTTGTCGAGTCTGGCGTTTTTGTAAGTCGCGTCGGGTCATCATCACAGTGGCTATCACGTCCAAAGGTCGTACAATTAACTTAGGGTCAAATAACAAAGTCAAACAGCGGCCATGTCTATGCGCAAACAACCAAAGGTTTCACGATAAGACACAGCAAAGGCAACCATTGTAGGGGGTTTTAACCCTGAATACAATTAGCAAATAAATAGGTCTACTGCTAAGCTAAAGATTTATCGACCAATTACCTTTTAGCTCTTGTGCAAGTCGATACGCTTCATGGTCATTCATACCCGTAATCATATCCAAAATACACAAGGCATTATGATAAACATCCTCGTTTAAGGTGCGGCCAAAATTCGCCAAATGCGCATTGAGTAACTGCAACAATTGGCGCTGTTCAAAAGGCCCCGCGTGTGCGCTTGGTTGACCCAAGATAGCAAGCGGCATAAACGCATCGAGTAAGGTATGTAGGCAGCGATTAGCCATAATTTCTAAACGGACTTTGCTGGGGTGCTGAAAAATTTGGTCATAGGCCAGTTGCTTGGCAGCATTGATACTGGTCTTGACGTTGTTTGGACAATGGTCAAATAAGCTACCCTCCAGCTCACCGGCCAGTAGCGCGGCTTGGTTTTCGGCAAACGCATCTGTGACTTTATCCACCAAGCGTCGCATGGCGCGACCGCGTAGGGCAGCCAGTTTTTGCGCGACAGGCGCATTATAGGTGACTTCAGGCGGTACACCCAACCGCTTACCCACCAGTTGCATCAATAACGGTTCGACTGATTGATAGTCGAGCATACCAAGTAAAATCCCATCTTCCAAATCAATCAACGCATAGCAAATATCATCAGCTGCTTCAAGCAGATAGGCCAAAGGATGGCGAGCAAAGCCATTGGCCGTTCGGGGTAGCTGCAGTTGCTCACCCAACCGTTCTAAGTACTTCGCCTCACTGTCAAAGCAGCCAAATTTACGAATTTGTAAAGGTGATATAGGCGCATCTGGCACTGGTACGGGATTGACGGGTGTGGATAGATAAGGGTACTTCATAAATGCACCCAAGGTCGCTGCTGTTAAGCGCATACCACCACGATCGGGATGGTGCTCATTGCGCGTCAATAAGCGAAAGCCTTGCGCATTGCCCTCATAGCCCAACAAGTCCACCTGTTGCTGCGGTGATAACTGTGCCAATAACGCTCGCTGTGCTGGCTGATAAAACCAATCACGAATCGCGTATTCCCCCGCATGGCCAAACGGCGGATTGCCAATGTCATGGGCCAAACAAGCTGCCTGTACGATAACCCCAATATCCGCACCATTGACGCCCGCAGGTAGCGCATCAGCAATTTTTTCGGCAGATAGCATGCCCAGTGAGCGACCAACGCATGACACTTCTAGGGAATGGGTCAAACGGGTGTGAATACCCATTTGGTGCGTTAAAGGATGAACTTGGGTCTTTTGGTTCAATTGACGAAACGACTGGGAAAACACCAACCGGTCATAATCAATATGAAACGCTGTACGGGTGGTGGATTTCATGGGACGGCGTTTACCGGTGTGCATAGGGTTGCGCAAACTTTCAGCAGACAGCAAATTGCGCCAAGTCTTTTCAATTGATTTTTGTTTGTTTTTCATAATATGTAATTGTTTGTTCGTTATCTGACATCCGTTGAATGTATCGCTTAAGCCGTTATCTTGACAAGCGCCTGTCAAACAGCGTAAGCCAAACAGGCTATAAACTCAAGAAAAAGCGAAAACTTTGGTAATAAATGCCGTGTTATGACAAACGATGTGCCTCGATACCTCATTATTTTTATTCATAATATTAAAAACTAAAAATTTGGTTACAAAAAATAGTGATTAATAATTTTTTATTGTTATAATTTAGTAACAAAGTTAGCGTATAATGTAATGAAAAAGTAGTAAAGTGTAATGTATTTGTGCAGAAATGTATGTTGTAACAATAAGTTATCTATAAAATTTTTACGACATAATAATAGATTACTTAAGTATAAATCGGTAAATGCAGTTGAATAGGATAAATGTTTATGCAAGCACCCTGTGAAAATAGACGTGACAGCGATGCTCAGCCACATGAAGCACTCATCCGTAAAAAATCGTTATTAACCATACACAGCTTTTTTGCAGTATTGGTGATGATGTTTGTCGTTACCTTTATTGTGGTCATAGGCATAGATTTTTTTGGTGGCTGGGCGAAGCTACAAGGTAATTCTCAATCCTATGTATGTCCAGTTAGTGGTGCTGAGCACCAATTAAGCTTGTGCTATAAAAGCTAAAAGCAGTAATGATTATTACTGAGTAATACGGACGTTACTTGGTTACAGTAGCTGCGCTAACATAAATAAGTCGCAGCTCGGCATTCGGTAAGGAAACATTGGTTATGTAGATGACAAGCAGTTTGTAGGATAGTGTAGAGAAAAATGGGTTGGGACTTTTTTTAGTTGATTAACAATTAGATAGCCATCTTGTTTGGTTGGCAATCTTGTTATGATACGGTAGACAGCGATTGTTCAAGTGGACAATCGCTTTTTTTTGCCAATTTTTTAGTTTGTTTAACTGATAAGTGCAAAATAGTCTTGATGATAAGTTTTTCAATGTTAGCTAGGCGTTTGCCATTGGTATAGCCCTGCAAAAATCTGTCCCATTTTTTTGCTTTTAAGCGGGGTTAATTGTGCAAACCAATTGCCCAAAATTGTTTCATGCTCAGCATTAGACTCGATATATAGCACGGTATTTTGGTTAATCAGATGATGTTCGGTCAGTGCCTGTAA
Organism: uncultured Moraxella sp.; assembly: GCA_937975585.1. Classification (GTDB taxonomy): domain Bacteria; phylum Pseudomonadota; class Gammaproteobacteria; order Pseudomonadales; family Moraxellaceae; genus Faucicola. Next base: position 3,269 of record CALJUC010000101.1, read on the forward strand.
AATCGGTTGCCACAAGTCCAAGGCATACGGTGGGTCAATAAATACCACGTCAAAGACTTGTGTTGGGAGCAGCGGAATTTGAGTTTCAGCAGTACCATGATAAAGCTGTAGCTGATAGGCCGTGATTTGCAAGGTGGCTTGGGTTTGGCGCAGTTGAGCAAGCTGCTCGCGGTTGGGCTCAATCATACTAACCTGACGCGCGCCACGTGATAAGGCTTCAAAGCCCAACGCACCGCTACCGGCACAGCAATCTAAGACATTGGCATTGGGTAAGTCATCGGCCAACCAGTTAAATAAGGTTTCGCGCACGCGGTCTGGCGTGGGACGCAAGCCATCAGCATCAATAAACTGTACCAAGCGTCTGCGATACTGACCCGCAATTAAGCGCACACTCGCGGTTTTGAGGTTTGCAATTGGGCGGTGTTTATTTTTCATAGCGTCTGTCTTCCGTCAATTGGCCTTTATCGCACAATCATTACAATTAGCGTGTCGTGCTGATTGGTTTAACCTGACTGGCCGGTAAGCGATGCAGGGCGGCTTGTTCGGCTTGCTGCTTTGCTAACTGTTTTTCCGCATTGATTTTGGCCAGTTCTTCCGGTGTCGGCGGCAAGACAGGGTTGCGGTCACGCTCTAACAACCAATAGTCAATCACTCGGCGTACAATCGGTGCGACTTTACTACCACCACGACCATTCTCCACAATCAAGGCGACGGCAATTCTTGGATTGTCAACGGGGGCAAAGCCGATAAACCAACCATGGTCACGATAGCGCTCATCCAAGGCGGCTTCATTATAGCGTTTGCCTTGGGCGATAGACTTGACCTGTGCGGTACCGGTTTTACCCGCTAAACGGTAAGCATTGGTATACACCGCATGGGCAGTCCCTGACTTGACGGTTAATTCCATCGCGGTTTGCATTTTTAACCAGTCTTGTTCAGTGCCTTTAAATGGAATCTTGCCATCGGGGCGATTCATGTCCGGCACACTCACCGCACCGGTTGATTTTCTGAGTAAATGTGGCGTTAGGTGATTGCCTTTGCTAGCCAGCATAGCGGTGGCATTAGCGACTTGTAACGGTGTTGCCAAAAAGTAACCTTGGCCGATACTGGCAGAGATGGTTTCACCGGGTAGCCATTCTTTTTTATAGGTGTCCATTTTCCATTGACTTGATGGATAGACACCCGTTTTTTCACCCGGTAAGTCAATGCCAGTTTTTTTGCCAAAATTAAAGCGCGTCATCCAATCGTGCATTCTATCAATGCCCATTTGATAACTGGTTTTATAATAATAGGTATCGACAGATTGGGTAATCGACTTGGTCATGTTGACGGTACCATGACCGGATTTTTTCCAGTCACGGAATTTGTGGCTATTACCCGGAATACTAAAATAACCCGGGTCGTAAATCGTACTGTCCCAGGTCATAATGCCCGCATCAAGTAGCCCTAATCCCGCAAACGGTTTAATCGTTGAAGCAGGTGGGTATTGCCCTTGTAACGCGCGATTATACAAAGGGATATCAGGGTTGTCTTTTAATGCCTTATAGTCTTTACTACTAATACCGGTAATAAATAAGTTCGGGTCAAAGCTTGGGTTACTGACAAAGGCCAAGACCTCACCGGTATTGGGGTCGATAGCGACCAACGCCGCACGTTTACCCGCCAACTGGTCACTGGCAACTTTTTGTAGGCCATAGTCAAGACTCAGATAAATATCATTACCCGATATCGGTGCCTTTGTGTCTAGTTTGCGAATGACATCGCCATACGCGTTGGTTTCGATGGATTGATAACCTGGTTTACCCAGTAGAAGTGATTCATACTGTTTTTCGATACCATTCTTACCAATTAAGTCCGTACCGGCATAGAGCTGTTTATCGAGTTTTTTACTATCATTATCACTGATGCGCCCGACATAGCCAATGACGTGGGCGAACAACTCGGCATAAGGGTAAGTACGGGTAAGTTTGCTTTGAATCGACACGCCTTTGAAAAATGGCTTACGCTCACTAAACTGTGCCACTTGTTGCTCAGTCAAGCCGATTTTAATCGTCACCGGCTCATTTTTGCTTTTTTTCAGCGCTTTTAGCCCTTCATCGACTTCTTCTGGGCTTAACTGGAAAATAGGCGTTAATAAGGCAAGGGTTTGTTCAGGGTTATCAATCTCATCTGGGCTGACCACTGCTGTGAACACCGGCTTGTTATCCGCGAGCAAAATACCGTTGCGGTCATAGATATAGCCACGACTGGGTGGGGCCGATATCAGCTTAATGCGATTGTTATCCGCTTGGGTGACATACTGATCATGGGTATAAATCTGTAAATAGCCGTAGCGCGCAATCAAACCTAGCAAACCTGCCACAATAAAAAACGCGGCAAACAAAATCCGGCGCTTAAAAATTAAACTTTCGCGTTGAACATCAGAGGACAGCGGTTGTTTCATAGGCAACAATATCAGACACAGGGCTAGATAAAAACAGGGTATAGGTGGCAATACGGATTACATAGCGCAGGCAAGCGCGAATGGGGCGCTATCACCATTTATATGAGTAGTAAATTGCTAAAACCAAGGGCGAATTTTAGCATAATTATCAGCGCGATAGTATGAGAATCCGCGTATTTTACGCGATTATAAATCTGCAATATCGGGTGAAAATGAACATTTGGCAAAAAAACTCGAGTAAATGCAGTTTGTTAAGCAACTGGCATTGAACTTGTGCTAAAATCAGCCGATTTGTTCGACTCGTCAACTTGAGTTGGTGGGCGATTTCAGGCACTGATGAATTTCATCACATTGGTTCAAAAGCCGTTGTTGGGTAAGGGTTATGCTTGCAGAGATTTGGCACAGTCTAGTTAGCCACCCGCAGTTTTTTGCGATGTTGACCATCCCGTTTGTCACGGCGGTGGTGACTTGGGCACATGTGTGGATGGCATTAAAAATGCTATTTTACCCCATTCATTTTTGGGGTTTGCCGATTAAAAACTTCCCAGGTGGTGGTATTGGTTGGCAAGGCATTGTGCCGCGTAAAGCCGGTAAAATCTCTGGCATTATTGTCGACCAGACCTTATCCAAATTAGGCTCGCTTGATGAGTTTTTTCAGGCGATGAACCCAGAGGAAGTGGCCGACTATATTAGCCAGACCATGAACCACAATCTTGATGCGCTGATTGATGAGATGATGATGGAGCGTTCGGCTAGCCTTTGGCAATCGCTCCCGTATGCAGTGAAGCGCCGAATTTATGCTTATGGTCATGAGCAGTTACCTGTGTTGATGAAACAGTTGGTGCTAGACTTGACCGCCAATGTCGAAAACTTGGTCGATATGCGTGAGATGATTGTCAATAAGATGGAATCAGATCGCGCGCTCATGGTACGGATGTTTTTGAAGGTTGGACAAAAAGAGATTAATTTTATTTGGCATATCAGTGCATTAATCGGGTTCATCTTTGGTATCGTGCAAATGGCGATTTTTTGGTTTGTGCCGCAGCATTGGACGGTGCCGTTTTTTGCCGCGATCTGGGGTTTGTTGACCAACTGGATTGCGATTTGGATGGTGTTTAACCCGGTTGAGCCGCATTATTATCGCTTTATCAAAGTCATCAGTTTTAGCAAAAAATTTCCTTTTATTCGTTTGCACGTTCCCCATATTGCCACCTTTAATTGGCAAGGGGGATTTATGAAGCGGCAACCTGAGGTATCTGAGGTTTTTGCCGAGATTGTGGTCAAGGATTTGGTGACATTAAAGAATATCATGCACGAAATGATGTATGGTACGCGCTCAGCGGCTACGCGAGGCTTGATTAAGCAGCATATTCAGCCGCTACTTGAATCACAAGTGGTCAAGACCAGTCTAAAATTTGGTTTGGGGCGCAAAGAATTTGGCCAACTAAAAAATGTCATCGTGGATAAGTCGATTGCGGCGACGATGGTGCCGATGAGTAACCCAGAGCTGAACCAAAGTCGTGCGGATAAGATTTTTGGGTTGTTTCGTGACCGGATTCGGGCGCTAACGCCACATGAGTTCCAAAACTTGTTGCGTCCCGCGTTTCGGGAAGATGAGTTAACCTTGATTATTTTGGGTGGGGTAACAGGCTTTTTAGCCGGTTGGTTACATTTGATTTTAGTGTTTTATTAATCGATAAGTTAACAGACAAACGGTTTGTCAAAGCGTCGTTGGGCGGTAGGAGTCAGTATGTTAATCACAGAGTTGGGTTATTTTGCCTTGGTGACCGCGATGATTATCGCGATATTACAGGTGATATTTCCGACTGTGGGCGTGTTTCGCCATCAGCCAGCATGGCAGCGCTTGGCGAGTAGTTTCGCGGTGGCGCAGTTTTTAGCGACCGGGTTATCGTTTTTATGCTTGATGTACGGCTTTTATGCCAATGACTTTACCTTAAGTTATGTGGCCAATCAGTCGAACTCATTATTACCTTGGTACTATCGTTTGTCAGCGACGTGGGGTGGCCATGAAGGCTCATTACTACTGTGGGTGACGATTTTGGCGACTTGGGGTATGGCAGTTGCAGTATTTAGCAAAAGCTTGCCGCTTAATATGCGGGCGCGTGTACTGGTGGTGATTGGTTTCGTCCAATTGATGATGTTGTCGATGATTGTTTTTGTGTCATCACCATTTAATCGCACCTTGCCAAACATTCCAGTCGATGGCGCAGACTTGAACCCACTGTTACAAGACCCTGGTTTGATTTTCCACCCACCGATGCTTTATATGGGGTATGTCGGTGCGGTCGTGCCGTTTGCCTTTGCAATTGCTGCATTATGGGCAGGACGTTTGGATGCGGTGTGGACACGTTGGTCACGCCCTTGGACGTTGGCAGCGTGGTGCTGTTTGACCTTGGGTATTTCGTTTGGTTCGCTATGGGCCTATAACGAGCTTGGCTGGGGTGGTTGGTGGTTTTGGGACCCGGTTGAAAATGCGTCATTAATGCCTTGGTTGGGTGGTGCGGCATTAATTCACTCATTGGCGGTGACCGAAAAACGTGGTGTGTTCAAAGCTTGGACAATTATGCTTGCGATTTTTACCTTTGCGTTAAGCTTGTTGGGTACCTTCTTGGTACGTTCAGGCGTGATTACCTCCGTGCATTCCTTTGCCGCTGATCCGACCCGCGGTTTGTTTATTCTAGTGATTTTAGGCGTAGTTATTGGCGGTGGTTTGGCGATGTTCGCATGGCGCGGTTGGCGCTTGACCCAAGAAAGCCATTATCAGCTAAAATCACGCGAAACCTTGTTGGTCATTAATAACGTTATTATCCTGGTTGCGACCATTGTGGTGGTACTGGGGACACTCTATCCAATGATTGCGGATGCATTCAAACTTGGTCAAGTATCAGTCGGTGCGCCATACTTTAATGCGCTGTTTGTTCCGTTAACTTGGCTCTTATTGTTGGTACTCGGTCTAGGGCCGGTTAGCCGTTGGAAACGCGATACCCGTCCGTTCTTGGGTGTGAGTTTGGCGATTTTGGCCAGTAGCTTTGTCCTAGCGGCGATTATCAGCTATGTGTTGACCCACTCAATGATGCTAAATATCATCATGTCAGCGGCATTAAGCCTATGGGTGTTGGTATGGATAGTAGCTGATATTAAAGATAAAACGCGCCATGCACCGAGCCTTGTCAAAGGTTTGCGCCGCCTCAATATGGGTTATTGGGGTATGCAGCTTGCGCATTTGGGTATTTTATTGGTTGTGGTCGGTATTGCGATTACCACCAGTACCAGTATCGAAAAAGACGTCGCTATGACTGAAGGTGAAACCGTACAAGTCCAAGGTTATGACTTTACTTTAGTAGATTTCCGCCAAGTCCGCGGGCCCAACTATGATGCTAGCCAAGCCGTGGTCAAGGTCAGCAAAGACGGCAAGCAAATTACCAGCTTATTGCCAGAAAAACGTCATTATGTGGTTAGTCAAATGCCGATGACTGAAGCCTCGATTCATTACAATCCAATGCGCGATGTGTATATGGCGTTGGGTGAGCCGATCCTAGAAGGCAATCAAACTGAAGCCAATGCCACCAAATGGGCGGTGCGTATTTATGTCAAGCCTGCCGTGCGTTGGATATGGTGGGGATCATTTGTGATTGCGTTGGGCGCGGTGATTAGCATGTTTGACAAACGCTATCGTAAAGTAGGTCGCAATCGTTTACTCAATGTCAGTGACAATGTGGCTGACAACCAAGAGCCTACAGTGGTCAGTGTGTTTAATGAAAAAGTCGTCAATGACACAATTAGCATCGACAAGGCATAAATGGTCGTCATTCACTATACCTGCGAGAAGACAGTAATATTGCAGGTAAGCTTATCAAGTAAGCCGCTCAGCAAGGTTTAAACAACTGGGCAAGTGACCTTGATAGCATTAGCTTAGTAAAGTAGGGTCGTAACAACATAGGGTTTTAACAATGGCATTGCAAAAAAAACAACTTTGGTTTTTGATCCCATTATTGGCATTTTTATTAGCGATTGGGCTATTTTATAGCCGCTTGGGTAAAGACACCACGGTGGTCACCAATACCTCGTTAAACCGGTCACTACCAGCATTCAAATTACCAATGCTAGGTCAACCGGATCGCGTATTGACTGAGAAGGATCTGCCAAAATCGCCCTATATTTTGAATGTGTGGGCCTCATGGTGTATCACCTGTAAAATCGAACACCCATTTTTGCTACAGATGGCGAAGGCAGGCGTGCCGATTGTTGGGGTTAATTACAAAGACGAACCCAAAGATGCATTACGCTACCTGAATGACAACCAAGACCCATTTGCCCTCAATGTCCAAGATGTTGACGGAAGCTATGGTATTGAGCTTGGCCTGACGGGTGCGCCAGAAAGCTTCATTGTCGACAGTCGTGGTGCAGTGCGTCAGCATATCATCGGTGAAATCAACGAAGAGCGTTACAATAAACAAGTATTGCCTTGTATGACGGCACTGCGTAACAACGCCGATGAAAGTCAGGTGAAAGAGGTATGCCAATGAAACCACTAAACCGTATCCGCAGCAATCGTAAAATCAGTACAACGCTCGCTGCCTTAGTACTTACAGGCGCGTTAAGTGGTGTCAGTATGGCGGCGATTGATGTGTACCAATTTGATAACCCACGTCAAGAAGCCCAATATCGTGCCTTGATTGAAGAGTTTCGCTGTCCTAAGTGCCAAAACCAAAACTTAGCAGGCTCTGATGCGCCCATTGCGCAAGACTTAAAGCAAAAGACGTATGAATTGGTCAAAGATGGTCGTTCGGATGCCGAAATACGTCAATATATGTACGAGCGTTACGGTGACTTTATCAGTTATAAACCACCAGTGCGTCCATCGACTTGGATTTTATGGTTTTTCCCGCCGCTATTATTGGCGTTAGTGCTATTGGGTTGGTTTATCAAACATCGACATAGCAATCAACGTAAACAACTTGCCGAAGCCAGTGTGTTTGACCCGTTATCGGATACCGAACAACAACGCTTACAACAGCTGCTAGATGCCAAAAATACCGAAGCGGATAAGCCAAACTAAGATATTTATCAGAAATTTTGCCAGTTTACGGCAATGAACATAGGGGCGAATAGTCGAAATTAGAAGACTATAATTAATCGTCCCGCTGTAAGGCGCGTTAAGCGCTTATGAAAAAGGAACACCGATGCCCACGTTTATTTTGTTTATTGGTCTTGCTATCGCGTTGACGCTAACATTGACGGTGATTATCCTATTGCCGTGGTTTCAAAACCCGCGACTACAGCGCAGTGATAACCAACTGCTGACCTTAAATATCAGCGTGTTCAAACAGCGTTTAGCCGAGCTTGACGATGA
>CALJUC010000102.1 GCA_937975585.1 uncultured Moraxella sp.
GGCATGCTTTTGACTTGGTGGTCGATGCAAGTTGTAATGTCACCTATCAACCTATCAATAAATGGTTAGTAGATGTACAAGCCTTTAAAGCCTTGACACCAGTTTATAACGCTAATCCACAATACTGCGTCGCCCCATAACATGATATTCAAGTACAAAAAACCCCATCATTGGATGGGGTTTTTTGGATTTAAATCGGCATAAAGTTATTAGCCCTCAGTCTGTACACCCACCATATCAACGGGGGTATCGGCCACGACTTGTACACCGGATTTTTTATTCTTGGCTTTATCACTACGCTTTTGCTGTAAGGCTTGCAAGTAGTCTTCGTCAATACCACCCGCCACGTATTCACCGTTAAACACTGAACAGTCAAATTGTTTCACGGGACTGTGCTTGTCTTGTACCGCATCAATCAAGTCATCTAAGTCTTGGAAAATCAAACGGTCTGCGCCAATCATTTGACAAACTTCGTCCACCGTATGACCTGATGCGATTAACTCATTACGTGCTGGCATGTCGATACCATAGACGTTCGGAAATTTAACCGGTGGCGCTGCACTAGCGAAAAATACATTTTTTGCGCCTGCATCGCGTGCCATTTGGATGATTTCATTACAGGTGGTACCACGTACGATTGAGTCATCAACCAATAATACATTTTTGTCTTCAAACTCTAGCGGTACCGCACTCAGTTTTTGACGTACCGATTTTTTGCGTTGTTGTTGCCCTGGCATGATAAAAGTACGGCCAATGTAGCGATTTTTCATAAAGCCTTCGCGGTATTTAACGCCCAAATGCTGCGCTAATTCCATCGCTGAGGTACGTGAGGTATCTGGAATTGGAATTACCACATCAATATCGTGATCCTTGCCCCACTCATTGACAATCTTTTGCGCCAACTTTTCGCCCATACGCATACGCGCACGATACACTGAGATATTATCGATAATCGAGTCAGGACGCGCAAAGTACACGTATTCAAAGATACAAGGTGCAAATTCTTTTGGCTCAACACATTGTTTGGTAAACAACTGATTGTCTTGGTCGATAAAAATCGCTTCGCCCGGTTTTACATCACGCACAATCTCAAAGCCAGATGCCGTCAACGCCACAGATTCTGACGCAACCATGTACTCTGTACCGCCATCTTCGGCCAAACGTTGGCCATAAATCAATGGACGAATACCATTTGGGTCACGAAACGCCAAGATGCCATAGCCAGTAATCATCGCGACAACCGCATAGGCACCTTCGATACGCTCATACACAGCTTCCATTGCGGTAAAGATGTCATCAGGGGTTGGATGCTTGTTACCTAAATGCTGCATCTCATGGGCTAACACGTTTAGTAATACTTCAGAATCCGAGTCGGTATTGATATGACGCATGTCTTCGTTATACAGCTCTTCAGCGATAGATTCCGCATTGGTCAAGTTACCATTGTGCGCCAAAGTAATACCATATGGTGAATTGACATAAAACGGCTGGGCTTCAGCACTGCTTGACGTACCCGCTGTTGGATAACGCACATGGCCAATGCCTTGATTACCCACTAAGCGCATCATATGACGAGTCATAAACACGTCACGCACCATACCATTTTCTTTTCGCAAGAATAAACGACCATCTTGGCAAGTCACGATGCCCGCTGCATCTTGGCCACGATGCTGTAACATGGTTAACGCATCATACAACATCTGATTGACTGGACTGTGAGCGGCAATACCGACAACTCCACACATAGAAAACCCCTTACGCTAGGTAAATAACGCAGCTCGCTGTCGCGTTAGCGTGCGTTCCTGACTGAAAATAAAAGTGACAAGCTGGTGAATGACTTGGCTTTGTGTTTTTATCACATTTTGCTAAACACAAAGCAAAATCATCAATATCCAAACTTTCTGTATTCCAATCAAATTAGTCTTCTTTCATAACACATTATTAATAATGCTTTTTTGGCACAAATCAACAATTCATTATGCAAAAAAATATACTATAAAGGTCGGATTAATATGTTCTTAAACCATTGTATCGAATGGTGTCATAGATGATTTAACGTTATGGTGCGACCTCACGATTGGCTTTATCCAGCTCATTAAGACCTGCATGGGTATTGTCTTTGACCTCAGCCGCTAAGCGTTTAGAAAAATCCAACGCAAAGGGCGCCATGGGTAACAAAGCTTGTGCAATCGGTGAGTTTTGCCAAATCATTCGGTCTTTGATAAACGGTGCAACCACACTTAGCACCATCAAAATCACCAATAAATTTTTAGCACTGGCAAACACCGCACCTGCCAATTGATCGACAATGCTAAGTTTTAAGCCTTTTAGCGCACCACTCAGTACCCAAAGCACCAACTGTAAAATGACAATAATAGCCAGTGCCACCGCCAAAAATGCCATTATAATCGCTAGCACTGATGAGTCAGTAAAACTTGCAAAAAACGGTGCAAATGGTTTGGCCAAGTAGGTAGCAGCGATCAAGGCAATCAACCAACCAAATAGACCAACCAATGAGCGCATTAAGCCATTGCGGTAGCCTTGCCATAAGCCTACCACGAGCATGATTAAGATAATTGTATCAAGAATTGACAATCACGTTACCCTTTGCTTGACGATTGCATGGATGAAGTCGCCGCCTACTTTGGTTAGATATCGCTATGTGAAAGGCTTAGACGATAGCCGTCAATCGCTTCCACACAAGATTGAATCAGCGCTGGCCCTTCATAAATTAAGCCACTATACAGCTGTACCAAGTCTGCACCAACTTCGATTTTATTGACCGCGCGTTGTCCTGTATCGATACCACCGACACC
>CALJUC010000103.1 GCA_937975585.1 uncultured Moraxella sp.
GAGTGGAAACCTGAAGAAGAGAGTCTAAGCTACGAACCAATCACAGATATTATCAGTACGCCTGATAGTGTGCAAAAATGGGTTCATGTGACGTTAAGCGATGGTAAGGTTATCACGGCGACTGAAGGTCATCCATTTAGAACGGTTGAGGGTTGGAGGGATGCGGTATTACTGGAAAAAGGTGATATACTGATTCTGACTGGTAGTGATGGTAAGCCTTCCACGATTCAGGTTGATGAGATTCGTTATGAAACGAAGGTTCTAACGACTTATAATTTAGAAGTTGCTAATGCTCATACGTTCTTCGTTGGTGAAGATGCGGTTCTGGTGCATAATTGTGGTCCAGGTAGGGCAGGTAAACAAAAACGCTTAAGAGAGCTAATGAACGATGATAAGGTTTCTTCCGCGGATAGAGGATGGATAAAACAAGAAATAAATTCTATAGACCGTGGCGATAGAAAAAATATTAGGAATCCACCAGGTAAAGATATGGCTCATGAAAGAGGTAGAGAAGCGGCTAAGGGCTATGGCTATGAGCATTCGAATTTGCAAGATAGAGACTTGCATCGTTTACAGCATCGTTATGATAATTACGGGCGTAATAATAAAGAAAGACCTGTAAAGTAATTAGCATAAAAAATTTAGATATATTTTAGAGATTGAAATGAAAGTAAATCAAAAAGAATTAGAATCAGTACTGAAATTGGATGCCCCCAAAAGATACAATTATTTCATTAAGAAGGTTGTAGATTTTGAAATATGTTATGCACTATTTAAAGATGGTTGGATAATTGTTGCAACGAGTGATAATCAAATAGCATTCCCACTCTGGCCTTTACAAGAATATGCTGAAATTTGTAAATCGGGCGAATGGGAAAATGCTGAAATTGTAGCAATACCTTTAGATGAATTAATTAATCAATTATTACCAAGCTTAGAGAAAGATAATATATCAACTGCCATTTTCTATACTCCAGAAAATAAAGGAGTAGTAGTAAGTTGTACACAACTTAAAAATGATTTAAGAGAAGAGATAAAAAAATACTTATAATTTTCTTATTTTAATTATTAATTTAATTAATCAAAATACTTAGAAATTTAAAGGTGAAAATTTAAGCTATAAGCCGATTACCGATATTATCAGTACACCTGATAGTGTGCAGAAGTGGGTGCATTTAACGCTGATTGATGGTAAGACGATTGATGCGACTGAAGGTCATTCGTTTAATACGCCTGAAGGGTGGAGAGATGCGATTCTTAGGTAAGAGACACAAAAGAGGCGAAGTACCGCCAAGTAATGAGGCTCAGATGGGTCATTAAATATCTAGGAAAAATGGTGGTTCGGATACAGCAGAAAATCTAGAGATTGAATCTAGAAAATGCAATAGAGCGAATGGAGCTAATAATCGTTAATGGAGAAAAAAATTTTTATAGAGTTAGAAATTCAAGATGATTGGCCACCTTGCGATACCGAATGGGTTTGGGGTGAGAAGCTGTCAAATTCATTGACTCTTTATCAAATAAATAATGTTCCTTTTTTTGACACTAGAATATCTTATAAGGATATTATTACAACCAGACAAAAAGATGGATTAATTTGGTTCGATAATATATATCAAGTTTCCAAATATTCTGTGATTGAGGTTGTAATTTTAGAAGATTTGGGAACAGAAAAATTTAATAGATTTTTACAAGATTTATCTATTGATAATTCGGAAAGTCTCTTATCTGAATTTGCAAAAGATTTTCTTAGTTATGTCATTGCTATAAATAATGCGTCACTCTTTAAAAAGTTAGAAGAATATCTAAAAACAAACTCAAATGAAGGTGTAATGGAATATGATTTTCGAATAAATAGATTTGATAAAATATGAAAATAATATTTATGCTATTCTGTTTATTATTGACAGCCTGCACCCCCACTGCCAGCTACAAAACCGCCGACATCCAAGCCCTAGCCCAAACCGTTAAGCCAGATGACATCATCATGTACAGCACTCCAGACTGTATGTACTGCAACCAAGCCAAAGGATGGCTGAACCAAAACCACTTCGCCTTTACCGACTGCGACATGGCTACAAACCAACAATGTCAGCAACAATACAACGACTACGGCGGTAATGGCACACCGCTTATCGTCATCAACAACCATGGCAAACAGCACATCATGAAAGACGGCTTCGACAGCGACGAACTCCTCATCGCCCTACAAATAAAAGACTAAATCACTTATCAAATATCACGCAATATTCAAGCTAAAAGCTCGAGTTCCATCATAGGACTTTATTCTTTCTTAACCATACTGATTAAGAATCTAAATTATCAAATTAAGACCTAACAAAATTAATAAAATAATTAAACCATACTTGACAAATGTCTAATACAACATTATTGTTACGTTACTTATACAATGCCGAAATCTAATATTTAAATTTGTAACATAGCAGAATATTTTATAACAAATCGGTAAAACCATTAGTTACTCAAACTGAGGCAAACATGGCTTTTAAACATAACCTTCTCTCATTGCTAATCAAAACAGTCCTAACCACAGGGACGATTGCTACACTATCAATTGCCTCGCCCCAAGTCTATGCAGAAGAAACTACCTGTGCGCGGGTCAAAATTGAAATTAAGCAAGAACTTACCTTAGAACGACAAGCCTTTGACGCTGAAATGAAAATTAACAACACCACGGACACTGGTGTTATCGAAAATGTAGGTATTGATGTCAAGGTAACTGATGAGCTTGGCAATCCTGTGAAAGTCACAACCGACCCAAATGATCTATCAGCCCAGTTTTTCTTGCGTGTTAGTAATCGACAAAACATTGACAATATCACTGGCACAGGTAAAGTCAATCCCCAATCTACCGCAACGATTAATTGGCTACTTATTCCAGCGCCAGGGGCAGCAGGCAATACACCCCTAGGTAAAAAATATCTGGTGGGTGCAACGCTAAAATATACTTATGGCGGTGAAAATACTATATTAAACGTATCGCCTGATGTCATTACCGTCAAGCCCCTACCTAAGCTAAATCTTGATTACTTCCTAGAGCGCAACGTCATGGGTGATGACCCACTAACCGAAGCGATTGAGCCTGTTATACCATTCACATTGGGAGTTCGTGTTAAAAATTCAGGTATTGCAACGGCAAAAGACTTAAAAATTGAATCGGCACAACCTAAAATTATAGAAAATAAACAAGGCTTGTTAATTGACTTTAAACTACTTAACAGCTATCTAAATGACTTGCCTGTGGCAAATACCCTCAATATTGACTTTGGTAATATCGAAGGCAGTCAATCAAAGGTCGGTCGTTGGAATATGACCTCTAGCCTATTTGGTAAATTTACCGAATTTACCGCTAAATTCACACATTCAGATGAACTTGGTGGGCAGCTTACCTCCATTATAGAACAGCTAAAAGCGCACTCCCTCATCAAAGACGTCTTGGTTGATTTGCCAGGACGTGATTCTGTTAAAGACTTTTTGGCAGACGATGATGGCTTTATCAGAGTATACGAATCAAGTGGACTCGATACCGATGTCACAGATCGTAGCAGTGTAGCTAATTTCTCTAATAATCAATTAAGCTTTCCGCCGACGGATGGTTTTGTATATGTCAAACTGCCAGACCCATATAAAGGCAAGTATGATTATACCTTTACTCGTTCAGATGCCAAGCAAATTCGCCCAGCCAATATATGGCTATCGCAGACACGCAATGAACAAACCAAGCAAATGGAATATTGGTTAAACCTATTCGACATTAACTCAACAGGAAGTTATCGGATCACTGGCGAACAACGACCTGAAAATATCGACCAACCGCCCACTATTCAGTTTATTCCCAACTATAGTGTAGAAGAAGACAAAACCTTATCATTTATGGTGGAAGCTTCAAGTGTCAATGGCAAACCTATTAGCTTAAGTGTTAATAATTTACCAAATGGCGCCACTTTCGAGAAAGACAGTACAAGTACGGATGCTAAATTAATTTATAATTTCACTTGGAAACCAGCCAAGGGCACGGTCGGGGACTACAGTGTAAGTTTTAGTGCCACGGATAGCAATTTAACGGCAACTAAAACCAGTATCATCACTGTTAAGAAATATTCGCCACCGCCAGGGCCTGTAAAACCTGTTATTTCTGAGCCATTAAATGGGGTTGAAATAACGACCCTGCAACCGAACATTATCTTGTCTTCTATGGGACAAGAAAATGACACAACAACCCAATATGATATTGAAGTTTACAAAGATAGTAACCTAAGCCAATTAGTTCATTCCCATACCATTGATGCAAGCTTACATCCAGCTCAAGTATCTTATAAAATCACTAAACAGCTTGATGACAACCAGCATTATTTCTGGCGAGTGAGAGCCTATGATGGTAAAACTTACAGTAACTGGGAAAATGCCAGTTTCTTTGTCAATACGGTCAATGATACGCCAACGGTATTTAACCAAACTAATCCAGAGCCTCACGCACAAGTGGACACGATTACTCCCATTTTGTCTTGGACCAATAGCTCAGATGCCGATGGTGATAAAATCATCTACCAAGTGAGCGTTTACAAGAATAGTGAGTTAACTGAATTGGTGACCAAATCAGACGCTTTGACAGAAGATGAAAGCGGTACAACACATTGGTCGGTTCCTAGAGGCTTGCTAGAGAATCATCAAGAATATTATTGGCTGGTCAGTGCAACTGACACTAAGGGTGCCACCCAAGCGACATCTGCTCGTAAATTCATTGTCAATACTAGCAATTCACTACCAACAGTACCCCAATTGCTATCACCCAAATCAGAACTGGTTAACAAATTATCACCCTTATTAACCCTATCTAATAGCCTTGATAATGACAACGACAAACTACATTACACGTTTGAAGTCGATGAAGTGGAAACCTTTGACAGTGCTAATAAATTATCCTCAAACAAATTACTAGGTGAAAGCTCAGGAAAAACCACTTGGCTTACTCCTGCTCTTATTGAAAATAAAAAATACTATTGGCGTGCCAAAGCGGATGATGGTTTTGGCTCCAGCGACTGGGTAAATGACTGGTTTCGAGTGGACGTCATTAATGAGGCCCCTGGTATACCGGTACTAAACAATCCAAGTAACAATGCTTGGGTATCAGCGACTACGCCAACGCTGAGTATTAACGCATCTGTTGATCCTGAAGAAAATAAAGTGGATTATGAATTTGAAATTTATAAAGATTCAGACTTACAAAATTTAGTATCAAGTGGCAAAACTGAACAAACCAGCCTGATGGTTAACATGCCACTGGCAGATAAATCAACCTATTGGTGGCGTGTTCGAGCCGTTGATGACAAAGGATTAGCCAGTCAATGGAGCAATGTTAATAAATTCTATTTAAGCACAGGGGTTTATCAAAACCCAAGCATCTCTATTACATCGCCTAATCAGCCGACCGCAGCAAGCGTGTCTAATGGCAAAAGATACCTAGAGACTCAGTGGACTGGTGACAACCCAAATATTGATACCAATGTATCACTGTATTATAGCAACTCTCCAGACGGTAGTGGCGGGATACCAATTGTGGAGGGACTAAAATATAACAGTGGTACACATCATGGTAGTTATCAGTGGGATATTGGTAACTTATCGGTTGGCACCTATTACATTTCTGCTATTATCTATGATGATAAGGGGATGGGTAAAGGGATATCACCAGGTGCGCTTGTGATTGCCCCTAGCAATCCTAGCGGTAGAATAGAGATTAGTGCACCTTTAAATAAAATTATTACCTCTGAAGATGGACTTAGCACAACCATAAAGGTTAAACTGAGCTCCCAACCAACTCACCCTGTGAAGGTCAATATTTCATCGAGTGATGTAACAGAAGGCATTCCTAATCCTAGCTATATTAACTTTACCCCTCAAGATTGGGCTCAGGAAAAAAGTGTGAATATTGTAGGGCAAAACGATTGTATTAGTGATGGTTTTATCAACTACACTGTTAATGCTGGTCCTGCCAGTTCCTTCGACCCAAATTATATGGGATTAAATAGCAACGTCATTAATGCAACGAATATGCCCAATCTAGCAGTGGGTAATAAAACCAACGATAGTAAAATCAGCCTATGTGGTATTCAAGTGGTAGCAATTCGTAAGCCTAAGACCTTTGAATGGGAATATGATTTAAGACCTATTTTAAGTAATGAAGGGGTCACTATAAAATCGGTGGTTGCAACCCTTACTAAATCCCCTACAGGTACCAAAATCTTACGAGGTACCTTGAATTTTGGGGCTGTAGGCTCGCAACAATCCGCTAAAACCAATGACGTTATTACACTGAAAGGTGGGCCATTGTTAGGTCCTTTATTAAAATCTGGTATAGGATTTGAGTGGAACATTACTAAAACGGTGCAAGAGTAATTAATATGTTAAATTCAAAAACTTATCTAAAATCTAGGCACAAGAATTTGGGTTTTACCTTAATTGAATTGCTGGTCGTCATTGTTATTATTGGCTTACTGGTCGCTTATATCGCCCCAAGATTCTTTGGGCAACTGAACAACTCTGAACAAAAAACTGCTAAGGCGCAAATTGAGAGTATAGGGCGTGCGTTAGATGCATATCGAATTGATGTAGGTAACTATCCTAACCAGTCAGTGGGTCTAGGGGTGTTGCAGACAAATCTTGAAAACAGCCCTAAATGGAATGGTCCTTATCTACAAAAAGCGACCCCCAATGACCCATGGGGCAAGCCTTATCAATATACCTTAGAGGCCTCACAAGAAGCATTTCAGATTACGTCCTTTGGAAAAGATGGTCAACAAGGTGGTGAGGGTACAGCCAGCGACATCACCTATCGATAGTATACTAAATAGCTTGCAAACATGATTCAAATAAAACTTAAAGATGTCACTGGCAAGACTTTGACACAAGATGTTGAAGTAGGACAGTTGCCTATGGCTTTAGATAAATATCGTCAGCAAGGTCATACAATCTTATCGATTAAAAATCAAGATAAAACCCCCTTAGCTTCCAGTAGAACAAAACTTGATATTTATATATTTGCTAAAGAACTGTTGATCTTACTAGAAGCTGGGTTAAATATTCATGAAGCCTTTCAGACCTTTATATTAAAAGAAGATAACCCAAACATAAAAGTCGTTTACACGCAAATTGTAAAAAATTTAAATGAAGGTAAAAAGCTCTCACAAGCTTTAACCTATCATCTTCAATACTTTCCCAAAATATTTATCTCAGCAATTCAGTCATCGGAAACAAGTGGCAATATCCATCAGTCATTGAAACGATTTATCACTTACCAGCATCAAGAACGTTTACTTAAATCGCAAATTAAATCGGCATCGATTTATCCCATTTTATTATCAATCATGGGAAGCTTGGTCACCTTATTTCTATTAGGTTATGTGGTGCCTAAATTTTCGACCATTTACGACTCATCGGGCAGAGAAATTCCTTTTTTATCAAGGGTGTTATTAACATTCGGCAATTGGCTAAGCCATCATCAACTGATGGTGGTTTTTATATTATTAGTAGGGATAGTCAGTGCATTTAAGCTAATCACCACTAAGTCATTCCAAGCGTTTCTTGTTAAACGTTTAATTACCTATAAATACTTTAAACAACTATTTGAAGAGTATTATCTTTCAAAATTTTATCGTGTCATGGGACTATTAATTGACTCAGGGATGCCATTGATTGAATCAATTGAGCTTTCAAGTGCGCTATTACATAGCTATTACGATGACAAAATTTCCCAAGCGACTAGACAAATCATCTCTGGTGGTAAGCTTAGCGAAGCGTTTTGGCAATATGAATTGGCGCCACCAGTTGCTTACTCCATGTTAAGAGTCGGGGAGGGCACCGGGGACTTTTCAAGAATGTTTGATAGCTCAGCCGATTTTTACGAGGAAAAGTTAACCTACCATATTCAATTTTTAATGAAAATTATTGAGCCAATATTAATGATACTTATTGGCTTAATCATAGGCCTAGTGGTTGTGTTACTCTATTTACCAATATTTGATTTAGCGGGTACGGTAGGAAGCTAATGGACATTTTAGCAAAACTTCAGCAAACAGCTTATCTTAGACAGCTTTCTGAACTAAAAAATCAAGAAGTCATACCTTTTTTAGCACAAGACAATCAAATGGATGAACAAGCGGTATGCCATGTCTTATGTAACCTACTACAATTTGAGCCAATCAGCGAAGCTATACTTGAATATGCTAACCCTGATCTAACCGTTATTTCCACGCAGCAGGCTCTCGATGAATCAACTTTATATATTAAAGATCAACAATGCCATTATCTTTTAGTATGCAACCCACTCGATAATCGTTTGATTAGTCTATATACCAATAAGTTCGGTTATGATAGCAATTTCAAGGTATTAGTCTGTACGCCAGAGCAGTTTACTGACATCTTAACCAATTATGTCAATAAATACTCGACACTCGCGGTAAATAGCTATGAAACTCAGTTAAGTGAGACACAAAGTTCGTTAGAAAGTGTGAACTTAGATTCCATTCACCATGAAACCAACGAAATTGTTAAAATCGTTAACTCAATCATTTATGATTCATTAAAACAAAAAGCAAGTGATATACATATTGAAGTGCGAGAAGATAACCTATACGTATTCTATCGCATCGATGGTAGTTTGATTAACGTCATGAAATTAAAAGGTCAGCGCTATACCGAACAAATTATCTCGCGTATAAAAATTCTAGCCAACCTTGATATTGCTGAGAATCGTCTACCGCAAGATGGTCGAATTAAACTTAATATTGATAACCATCCTGTTGATTTTCGGGTGTCTATCATGCCAAGTATGTTTGGAGAAGATGCCGTTTTAAGGGTTCTTGATAGCCAAAGATTAAGCCAAAACAACCAAAGCCTGACATTAGATGATTTAAATTTTCCAGCCGAAGTCTGTGCCATATTTAAAAGCATGCTATTAAAACAAAATGGCATGATACTCGTAACAGGACCCACCGGCTCTGGTAAAACGACGACATTGTATGCCATGATTGATGAGGTTAATACCGGGCTTGATAAAGTTATCACGATTGAAGATCCGATTGAATATGCACTGAATGGCGTACTACAAATCCCAGTGAATGAAAAAAAAGGACTGACTTTCGCAAAAGGTCTGCGCGCTATTCTACGACATGATCCCGATATTATCATGGTCGGAGAGATACGAGACAACGAAACTGCGTCGATTGCGGTTCAAGCGGCTTTGACTGGACATCTTGTCTTTACAACCGTACATGCGAACAATGTATTTAATGTGTTAAATCGTTTTAAATACATGGGAGTTGAAAGCTTTAGTTTAGTTTCAGCCTTAAACTGCATTATCTCACAAAGGCTGGTTAAGCTACTGTGTCCAGATTGCGCCGTTATTGATGACAACATCGCGCACTTTGCCAATAACTTAGCTAAGAAAGACTTAAACATTGACACACATGCTATTAAAAAGGCTGTGGGTTGTCCAGCGTGCTATTATACTGGCTACCGCAATCGTATGCCAATTAATGAGGTGCTGATTGTTGATGACAGTATCCAAGATCAGTTAGTCAGACAAGATAGCTTAGAAAGCATTAAGGCAAGTGCAATAGCGCAAGGCAAATGGCTACCTAATAGTCAGCAGCTAGTCAACTTATTAGATAGTGGTCTTATTGATACTAAACAATTTTTAAGATATATAGAATAAAAGAATAGAATAAGCGATATGAATAAATCCGAGGCTAGGCTGGTAGTTACCATTGGTAAAAATTTATACCGTTACGCTATCTATGCGCCAGAATTAGTAGAAATTAAAGAGATTAGTGAGTTATCAGACCAAGCGCTTAAGGACTTGCTGGAAAATGCAATACAAGACTATCCTGTTCGTGAAGTTATATTTTACTTTTTGGCCGAAAGCTTGATAACGACCATGATACCATGGGCGCCTGAATTTTTAGTTCAACCACAGTCTTTTATAAAACTATTTATTGAGCCCATACTACCGGTCAATCACCAACTGACAGATTATCACTTTTGGTATAATCAACCTGATTACTTACAGGATACCCCAGTAATAGCTGGCAGTAATGCTAAAATTAGACCACTCCAAGAGCTACTGCTTAGTATAAAAAGTAATCTTTTATTCACTTATCTGAACGAGATTACCGAAACCCTTCATAACTATCCGTATCAGGCTAATAAGTTTAATGCCATTATACCGAGTATCAATGACTATGTTGCGGTGGCTATTGTTTCGCCCAAAGATCGGGTAGAGTTTTTATCGATTGTGCAATATAAAGATGATATCACCATCGCTAAGCTGGAAAAATTTAAGGCTTTTCTTACATTAAAGCTAATCAATTGGTCAGAAGCTGCCTCACCTGATTATAAAATACTAACGCCCGAATACAAGCCGTACTTACCACAAAAAAAATTCAGTAAATACTATCTTATTGTCTCACTGCTTATTATAGGTTTGACGGGGCTCCTGATTTCGATTCTTATATCAGTTAATGATCTAAATAAGCTTAGGAGCAAATCCGATGATTTACAGCAACAGCATGCCAAGCTAACTCAATTAGCAACACTGCCAAATACCACCGCAAAAAAAGAACTAATACCGCTGTTAAAGAGCATTGATACTGCCACACCGATGGATATTTATATCCAACGCGTTAGCACCACCAGTGCTCAAGACGATATTTCGGCTGTGCTGTTAAGCGGTAAAGCCGCCTCATTTATCGCATTGGATAATTATATCTCAGCACTCAAAGCGAACAAAAACGTGATGAACGTTGACATTGTTTCAAGCTTTGAAGATAAGACAACATTGCCAATGGTGATTAGCTTTGAGATAAAAATTAATCTAAAAAATGTTGAGAATAGCAATGCACCAGCTAACTGAAATTAAAGCCCATGTGATAAAATGGCTAGCCAATATGAAGTTTATCTACAAGCGAGATAAACAAGGTTTATATCACATTAACAGACCTTTGTTAGCGACATTAATTGCTTTAATAGGATTAGCCCTCGGATTAGCTGGCTATTATTCGTGGCAAATCAACCAAAAGCTTCAATTAATCGAGCAGATAAAAGAACTTAACGTTAAAAATGCCAACTTAGAAAAATCAAAGGTAACTCATGCTGCGCAAAATCATATTAACCAACCGAATATACTATCGATTACTGGTTATTTAGCTACGGAAGGGTTTACGGTACAAAATATGGCATCAAATCAAGACCATGATAAGCGTATTTGGAAAGTCGAAGGCGTGTTAAACAAAGCGTATTTAACAAGCTTTATCACGCATATGGATGAAAATAAACAGTTACTGCAGGTCAATGGTTTTAACATTGAACAAATTGATGACAGTCCTGAACAGCTGAGGATGTCTTTATCAGGTACGTTACATTAGCATTGGATAAACGATGAAAAAAATTTTAGGTATCCATCCTGTCCTAATAATTGTACTTGTTATCTTCCTAGGTCTTAGCATTGTTGACTGGCTAGGCCCTAAGACTTCTGTCGATGAAAAAAATGATAGGGTAGTGTCATCAACGTCTGAAACCGTGCAAAACGACAAAACCAGCACTGCCGCATTTCATGATTTAAATCAGCCCGTGGACACCGATATTCAACTTTTTAATCATGAAAAATGGTACAAACCCAAGGTAACTGTGCTACCCAGTAAAGAGCCTGCAACACAACCGACGCAACTGGCACCTCAGAACAAACAAGTTGTTAATACCAATGTACCCGTTGTTACGATGCCAGTATCCCCCGTGGTAAAAACAGAGATTATTAAAAAGGTAGTTACAAAGGATCAGGCGCAAGATAAAACAGATATCAAAGTTATAGCCAAACCTACTAAGCCTGTATCTGATCCTGTTATAAAGCCACAAACACAGGCGGCTAGTGAAAAAGCGATACCCCCAGAAATAGCGAAACATGTTGCCACGCCTAGCGATATTAACGTTAAGTACTTAGGGAAATATACGGAAAGCGATCGGCAATATGTGTTCTTAGAGGTTAACGGAGATAATCGGGCCGTTGCTTTAGGGAATATGGTCGATGGTGACACCAAGGTGAGCGCCATTGAACAAGACCGTGTTCAACTTACGAACATACGCACCGGGGTCTCAAAAACCCTCAATACCCAATAAATCATTAGAAAATTAGGCAAGTTCAGTGTTAGTTATAATAGCCTGATTGAAACGAACTTTATATAAACGGTTATCGCATGGCAACAATCATTCTCAAAAAAACTTCCTTAGCCACTCTGATGTTAGCGACGCTATCTTTGTCAGGATGTGTGACCACCAAAGAGTTTCAAGAAGCCAATCAGTTATTAAAAAAAGGCGAGTCAGATAAAGCTTTAGAGAAGTTTTATCAAGCGAAAGTTAAAGAACCGAGCAATGCAAAATACGCCATTCAGTATCTCAATCTTCGAGATAAGTTAGTCAATAACTTAATTGTCAAAGCAGAGATTGCTAGAAAAAGTGGTAGCTTAAGTGAAGCTGAAAAACTGTATCGTGAAATACAAAAATATGACCCAACCAATCCCATGGCAAAGCTGGGGCAAGAGCTCATCCAGCGTGATCGCTTACATCTCGATTTGGTTTCACAGAACAAAAAGGATGTGGAGAAATTACAACCCATTAATGAAAAAATAAAAATCGAAAATCCCAATAGTAGTTTACTAGAAACTAAAAGCGATTCAGCAGTTGCTGATAATACGGCTTATCGTGAGATGCAAGGCTCGTTTAAAAAAGTAGTTTCGCTTGAGTTTAAGGATGCCCCGTTAAAATCGGTCATTGATGTGTTATCGCAAGTATCAGAATTGAATTTCTTTTATGACAAAGACATTCGACCTGACATCAAAATCACCGCAAAGATTGATAATCTCTCTATTGAAGATGCACTTAAATTAATTTTAAATACCAACGGATTAAGTTATAAGATATTAAGCCCCAAAGCCTTACTCATCTATCCAAATAATGAACAAAAAGCCAATGAGTATGAGAATCTTGAGGTAAGGAGTTTTTATTTAGAGAACGCAAAAGCCTCAACCGTTGCTGAAAACCTAAAAAGCTTGTTAAAACTTAAAAATATTGTGATTGACGAACGTCTTAATATGCTAATTGTTCGTGACAACAAGCAAACCATGGATGTGGTTGATAAGTTGATTGGTTTGCAGGATATGACTGACCCTGAGGTAGTATTGGATGTTGCCGTATTGGAAGTAAAACGCTCAAGGTTACTAGAACTAGGGTTAAAACCGCCATTACAAGCAAGTTTGGCGGTCATGCCTAAAGCAAATTCAACACTAACCCTCAATGATTTAATGAATATCACCCCTTTTAACACCCAAGTCAGCGTTGACCAGGTGGTGGCGAATATCAAAAAAGATAATCAAGACAGTAATATCCTAGCGAATCCGCAAATCAGGGTTAAAAATCGAGAAAAAGCGCTAATTCAAATCGGTGATCGGGTTCCTGTCATTACCACAACATCAACCTCTACAGGCTTTGTATCAGAGTCTGTCAGCTATGTCGATGTCGGTCTGAAACTTGAAGTAGAGCCTAATATTCGCCTCAATAATGAGGTATCTATTAAGACAAGTCTTGAGGTGAGCAACTTAATTCGAGAGGTGCGTAGCTCAAATGGTGCTTTGGCGTACCAAATTGGTACGCGTAATGCCAATACGGTACTGCAGTTAGCCAATGGTGAGACGCAGATACTGGCAGGTCTGATTAATGATGAACAGCGTAAATCAGCCACTGGTATTCCTGTGTTGGTCGATTTACCCGTGCTTGGTCGATTGTTTGGCTCAAACAAAGATGATAAGCAGCGTACCGAGATTGTACTGGCGATTACGCCCCATATCGTTCGTAATGTGAAACGTCCGGATGAAAATCAGGCCAGATTTGAATCAGGTACCACCAATAGTGTTTCTAGTAATCCTTACATCTTTGTACCCAGTACTGGCAACAAAGGGGCTATTAATAATGCTTCACCTACGCCTTCAAGAGATTTTAGTACGCCGAGTAATAATATCGGTTCTAATTTACCGCTTTCGCCAGCGCCGCAACCCGTTGTCGACAATCAAGTCAGATTACAATGGCAGCTACCTTCTCAAATAAAGGTGGGTGAGCAATTTTCTATTATGTTAAACGCTGATACCCAAAAGGCGATGGAAGGTATCCCGCTGTTATTTAATTATGACAAAGATAAATTAAAACCCATTGCGGTTGAAGAGGGGGATTTTTTCAAGCAAGGGGGCGCTAATACCTCCTATTCTGCCCAAGTGGATGAACCTAACGGGCGTATCACTGCGGTTGTCTTACGAGATAATAATAAGGATGATGGCACCATTAATGGCAAAGGCTCACTGGTTAAGCTCACCTTTCAGGCATTAAAACCCGGTAATAGCAATGTTCAGCTTACCTCAGCCAGTCCTGAGCCATCTGACGCCATTGTTGCTAATTTACCACTGGATGCTAACCTGCAGATTGATTAAAGGCCAGCTATGCAAAATTCACAAGGCTTTAGTTTTATTGAACTATTGGTGACATTAGTCATTATGGGGGTACTCGCCATGATGGCGGTACCCGCCATGCAGATGACCGTCCAACGCCAAAAAGAGGCTGAGCTTAAGTCCTCTCTTTATGACATACGTACCGCGCTGGATAACTATAAAACTGCCTATGATAATAAGCGTATTCGTAATGAAATTGGCGCCTCTGGCTATCCCCCCAATCTTCAAATCTTAGTCGATGGGGTGATTGATGAGCGCAATCCTGACAAGGATAAAATTTACTTTCTACGTCGACTGCCGCAAGATCCATTAGTCAGCCCTAGACAAGGGGTGAATGGCAATTGGGGTATTCGTAGCTATGCGTCATCAGCCGATGACCCAAAAGAGGGAGCGGATGTCTATGATATCTATTCCACGGCAACAGGAGTCGGTCTAAATGGCAACAAATACAGCCAATGGTAAACAAACCGCCTTTACCTTAGTCGAAATATTGATTGTTATTAGCATTATGTCGCTATTGTTGACCTTGGTATTACCGCGCTATTTTAATTCCGTCGAGCTGTCTAAAAAAGAAGTACAGACACAAAACATCCGTGCCATGCAAAGCAGTATTGATCAGTATTATCACGATAAAGGGGTATATCCAAGTAGTTTAGAGGCGTTAGTAGAGACAGGTTATTTAAAAGCCATTCCTGTCGATCCGTTGACAGACACGAATACGAGCTGGGTACCTGAATATAAAATGGTCAATGGGAATCAAGGGGTGGCGGATGTCAAAAGCGGTCAGCCTGTCCAAGCGAGCAATCCATGACAGCTATTCGTGGTCAGTTAGGTTTTACCTATCTGTGGGTGCTGTTTATGGTGCTTATGCTTGGGGTGTTTTCGATGCTAAGCTTAGATCTATATCGGGTTAAAAAGCAGCAAGATGATGAAAGAACGCTAATTTATCAAGGGCATGAGTTTCGTCGGGCGATTGAGAGTTATTATAAACTCAGTAACCAACCCGGTATTACAGGCTATCCCACGTCGCTTGAGCAGTTGATTAAGGATGACAGGTATCCGAATACAGTGAGACATTTACGCAAGTTATATGTTGATCCGATGACGGGTAAGTCGGATTGGGTGCTAGTAAGGATAGGGGATAAGATTGTCGGGGTGCATTCGGCTTCAACAGATAAAGTATTAAAGAAAGCGAATTTCGCCCTTGAAGATGTGGTGCTTGAGAATAAGTATAGCTATGACGAGTGGCTGTTTAGCTATCCGAGTAATTTATCACAGTTGAGTGAGCAAGATAAGAATACAAATTAATAAATATTTCTCTGCACACGACAAAAAAACAAAAAAGTCTGTTAAAGCAAAGGCATAATAGTAATTTTTAAGACGAATCAGACTATGCCAAATCTTATCAGACTTGAAAGTATATTAGCCCAAAACCTAAAGCTACACAAGGCAAAAATCAACTGCATCAGCCAAATGATAATAGGTTTGATAACCGCCCAAAGTAGCAACCTAAAAAAGATAGCAAGACACCTCCCTAAGGGTGGCAAGACCGACAGTCACTATCGCAGACTACAGCGATTTTTTGCCGAAGCGAGGATAGACTACGATCAACTGGCTTTAATGATATATCGACTATTTGGGCTAGGCAAGGTCTCCTTAACCATTGACCGCACCAACTGGAAATGGGGTAAAAGTAACCTCAACATCTTTATGCTAGGGGTGGTATATAAAGGGATAGCCATCCCCTTATACTGGCACATGCTAGATAAGCGAGGTAATACAAACCATCTTGAACGCTGTGAACTTATTGAGCGGTTTATCAAACAATTTGGCAAAGATAACCTTGAGATGATAGTAGCAGACAGAGAGTTTGTTGGCGAAAAATGGTTTAACTGGCTCACCAATAATCACATACCCTTTGCCATACGGATTAAGAAGAACAGTAAAGTTAAGAATCATCATGGCAAGTTGGTACAGATTAAAGAGTTATTACGCCATGTTAGCCATCAAGAAACATATCGACATGGACGAATACTGACTGTCGATGGTTGTTTGGTTCGAGTATTTGCCAAGCGTGATAAAGACTATGGTTTAGTGATTGTCGCAACCAATCAACTAGAAACAGTGGATGCGATGACAAGCTATGCTAAGCGTTGGGAAATTGAGACTTTATTTGCTTGTCTAAAGGGCCGTGGCTTTAATCTTGAAGATACCCACTTAACCCATCTTGATCGGGTCAGCAAATTAGTCGCAGTGAATGCCTTAGCATTTTGTTGGGCTTATCATGTCGGTATTTATAAAGACAAAGATAAGCCGTTAAAACGCAAGTTAAAGTCAAACGCTCGACCTCAAGTCAGTTTGTTTGCGCTTGGCCTGGATGTGTTGATTGAAGGTCTTCGCTTGGTATTTTTTAACAATAATAAGACTGTCTTTCGACAGTTAGTTAGCTTTTTAACCCCTAAACCTATGAAAATCGGGTGGGGATGATTTTTTTGTCGTGTGCAGAGAAAATAGATATAATATGTTCAATAGTTCGTATAACATGACCTATTGGACAGTTTACGTAGGAGCTATATATGGATGTTCTCAGTGAAATTTTAGATAAGGTAGAGCTTACTAGCAGCTACTGGTATAGAACCTCATTTGCGGGAGACTGGGGCATCAGCCTCCCGCAGGAAGAGAATCTAGCGAGATTTCACATCGTGACTCATGGCGAGTTTTGGTATGAGGTGCCAAAACTTAAACTTAAAGCATTGGCGGAGCAGGGCGATATTTTGATCTTTTTCAAAGGGATGGAGCACACCATGGCCAGTGCACCAAAAATCAAGGCCGAGCCTGCGGTCGAATTTAGAGCTAAAGCCAACCTCACCGAAGCTCAAGTTTTGGAATACGGTGATCAGAGCAAGCTCAAAGCCAACGTCGTTTGCGGACATTTTTGTTTTAATGGCGGACCCGATCATCCATTCTTAAATTCGCTGCCAAATGTCGTGCATATCAAGAGTGCTGATAACTCCCACTCGCCTTGGCTTGCCATGCTTTTAAGTATTATAGAGCAGGAAGCAAAATCAGGGCTTCCTGGAAGCAACACGTTAGTCAGAAAGCTGACCGAAATTATCTTCGTGCAAGCGTTAAGAATCCACATGTACAAATCCAATAAAAATGCTGGATTCTTCAAACTGATCGAAAATCCGCAACTCAGCAAAACCTTGGAAGCTATTCATCATAGTCTCGATAAAAAATGGGGTCTTGACGATCTCGCCGGGATTGCGGGGATGTCGCGTACGAACTACAGCGTCAAATTTAAGGAGCTGTCAGGCATGACACCTCTTGATTATTTAACCTATTGTCGGCTTGAAAAAGCAAAGCAGCTGCTTAAAGAATCCGGTAAGTCTG
>CALJUC010000104.1 GCA_937975585.1 uncultured Moraxella sp.
ACTTCTGCCGCATAAGAGTAGTTATAGCTAAAGAGAGTCATGGATTACTTATCATTATTCAGAATGCCAACCCCGATGAAAATCACGGGGAGGTCGTCAAGTATCACGAACTCATTTATAAACTCAATTATTCCGATAATTGTTCCAACAAATGAGCAAGTGAAAGAAGCATTGGAAATCCTTGGTATGGATCACGGTAATTTCCAGTGCGCCTATTGTGGTGCCACTGCTTCAGAATGGGATCACTTGCGCCCTTTGGTTCTTAATAAAAAGCCAACGGGCTATATTTCAGAAATCCATAATTTGGTTCCAGCTTGTGGGAAATGCAACCAATCAAAGGGCAATAAAAACTGGCGTTCATGGATGATGTCACTTGCTAAATTATCACCTAAAACGCGCGGAGTTAAGGACGTAGACGAAAGGATAAAAAAACTTGATGCCTATGAAAAATGGAAACCTGCAACGAAAATAGATTTTGAAGCAATTGTAGGTAAAGATGTTTGGGAGCAGCATTGGAAGAATTGTAACGATATTCAAAATCTAATGCGCAACTCACAAGAGTTAGCCTCAGAAATTAATTTAACAGTAGCAAATACATATAAAACAACGATAATTTAACCGAGTTAGAAAGCCAAATGCCAAATTTTTTTAACCGATTTTCCACTAGTAATAAAAAATCCAATTCTGCGACACAAGTCGCCAAAGAAATTACGCTATTGGCCGTGGTTTGGTTATTGTTAATCGTTGGATTTTTATTGGCAGGCTATAGTAATTCGCCCAAGTTTAATCGCTATCATCTTGAGTGGCTAAGCTATACGGATGGGGTCACGCGCCCGACCTTACTAAAAGACACCTGTGGCGCGGACGTGGCTACCACCTTATACGAAAATCGCAATACCGCAAATTATCAAACCTTACAAGCGTGTGATAATCCCAATGCTCAGCAAGCGGTTAGCCAAGCTGCGACTAAAGCACGTAGTCAATTAAATACGATTCAGACCGCGTTAGCCGCAACTTGGCAAAGTCAAGGCAAAGCGCAACGTGAAACGAAATTGGTCGAAAATGAAACAGATATCCAGCTCGGTGCAGATAGTTTGACCAGTCGTCAAGATTGGCTCAATCTCAATACCAATGGTCAACTTGACAGTATTAACCAATTACAAATACTAAAAACCGTTAATTTAAACACGCAGGATTTATCGCTATCACTGCTTGCGGTAGCCGATGGTAATCGACGCTTTCCTTATAGTCGCTTGTTTGCCAATCAACCACAGGTTGCCAAACTGCTCAATCAAGCCGCCAGTGATGTTGCAGGTGTGTATGAGGCCAATGCCAACCATGCCAAGGCTGAGCAAGCGCGGAATTTATTGCCCATGATAGGAACACCACAGCATTTTGGGATGTTAACACAGGTGTTTATTTGGTCTTGGGTGACGCTGTTTTTATTGATACTATCGCGTTATCGTAATCCAGTGCTATATGTGCCACTGGCGATTACGGCTTGGGGTGTGGTGATGGCAGCGGTGAGTCATACCGTGATTGTGCCGATGATGGTTGGTGTGGCCGTATTTTGCCTTGGTGTGTTACTCACAATTCTAAGCGTATTTTCACCCGGTCAACACCTTGCCAGCCGTTTTCGTGATAACCGTGAGGTATTTGGCTCAGTTTGGATTTATCCGCTGTTTGTCGGCTTTATCACGTTTGGGTTATTGATTTTGTTTGATTTAAGTGGTCGTAGTTATTTGTCATTACGCTATATCTTTTTAAACCACTTTAAAGACATATTTTGGGCATTTGTGTTGGTGAGTTTCGCGCGTCCGATTAGCAGCATCGTGGCATGGGGGCTAAAAAATATCATCGCTAATAGTATGCTACATGTATACTGGGATGAATTAAAAGCTAATAAAAATAAAGCCTTAGCTTGGTTAGGTGGTCTTGCTTTGGCATTTTTGGGACTGGCAGTTACTATTCATAGCGATAGTGCTAAAGTCGCAGAATTGGCCAAAATTTGGCTGATGGTATTTTTGGGCGTGTTTTTGGCGATTAACCAACGCGGTCTGATTAATCATTTATTTTTCCGATCAAAAAAAATGACTGCGTTGTTGCTATTCGCGGTAGCTTTGCCATTTCTTGCCTTAGGCATTGCCAATGAAAAAGGTACTATGTTGGTGTTCTTGTTTATGTTTACCTTTTTGGTCGGTGTGGCGTTATCCAATAAAATCTTCCAAATGGGCGGGCGTGGCTATATCATCGGTGTGTTATCAAGTACCGCGATTTTGCTACTGTTGATGATGGGGCTAGTGAATCTAAGCGGTTTTGATGCGCGTACGGCCGAACGGGTTAATGCGTGGGTCAATCCCTTCATCGCGACCAATGACCAAATGGCGATTTTGCATTGGTTTCGCGATAGTGTGCCGATGCTAGGATATGGCTTGGGTGATATTCCTTGGTGTGGCTATCATCTATCAGGCTGTCAAGGCGTGCCACTACAAATGCAAAGTGACTATACCATTACCTCTGTCATGGCGGTTGTGGGGATTCCCTTAGCGATTGCATTGATGGCGGTATATTTTGGGTGGTTGGTGTTAATTGCTCGCCAGCAAATGGCGTATGCCAGTGAGCAGGTTAAATCTCGTCTGTTATCAGGTGGTTACTTCCTATTGGCTTGGGTGATTTTGCTTTGGATTGTGATTACCGTCTTTCAGGCATTGGTGACGATTTCAGGGAATTTGGGTGTATTGCCATTGACTGGGGTGACCTTGCCGTTTTTAAGCTATGGTACCAGTAATTTGTGGCTTAATAGCGTATTACTTAGTCTAGCCTTGTTCCAGCCGAAATTAACCTTTAATAAATCGCAATAATTGTGACCTTTATTATTGCGATTCAGGCCGAAGATAGCGTTGTTTTGGCCAGTGATACTCGGCATTTTACTTCAAATCAAGACTACCAATTACAGACTGTTATAGGGGAATTGATCAAAAAATCTGAGCTATGGTCTTCTGGTATCTATGCGAGTAATGGCATAGATACCATCGGCTCGCAAGTGTATCAACAGCTTTGTCAAACTGGTGATATTAAAAACCTTCAATATTGGCTAACAAATGCCTGTCAAAATTTCTCGCGTCAATTTGGCGTGACCTCTACGTTAATCCAACAACAAATTAATGCCACGCAAATCTATTGTTCCTCATGGCTCAATGGTCGTCCGCAATTACGTATGGTTTCTCAAACCACCACAGAGTTTTTTGAGGTCAATCACCTTCGTATCATGTCTTATCAGGAAGATTTGACACCGATATTGTCGGCATTATGATTGGTTAAAAGATTTTTTTAGGCGAATTCATGAGATTTTCCTTTTTGTGTTGTGATTAAAAATTCGAGCCTTCAATTTACCAATCTCGCTTTCATCGCTTTATTATTGAAAAGATTGTGAACAGGTTCTAAGGGTTATTCTATCTTATTTGCTACAATTTTTTGGTCTGGTTTTCTGGGAGTATTATAAATTACACCAATACCTAGCGATAAATCATGTGAAAAGAAACTGTATTATTATGGCAGTAAAGGATTTTGGTGATTACCTAAAATTCCAATTTTTCATAAGTATATCAGTAATAATAATTTTTTAATCATAAGAAAGTTGCGTAGCATAGCTTATCGAAACGAGATAACACTCGGTCAGTGACATACAGCCATAAGGTAAATAGGATAACGCTATGAGTAATAAATTAAACATTGATCTAAACCAAGCCAATCAAGAATTGGCCAGCAAGACCGCGCAACAAATCGTTGAATGGGCGGTTGCACAAGGCCAAAACCCGATTATTACCACTAATTTTCGCCCTTACGAAGTCGTATTGCTGCACATGGTGACCCAAGTCAAACCAGACATCAAAGTGCTGTTTGTTGACTCAGGCTACAATACCGATGCCACTTATCGTCATGCACAAGACTTGGTAAAACGTCTAAACTTGAATGTCATCACCTACTTACCACAACAAACCGCCAAATGGCGCGATGTGGAATTTAATGGTATTCCAAGTGTTGATAATCCCGCCCATGAAACCTTTACCCAACAAGTTAAGCTTGAACCATTTGGTCGTGCGTTAAAAGAAATTGCACCAGATGTTTGGATTAATGCGATTCGTAAAGACCAAACCGAGTTCCGTCAGTCATTGGATATCGTATCAGAAAGCAAAGATGGGGTGTTAAAAGTTGCGCCATTATTCCATTGGACGGAAGCTGACCTAGAGCAATATTTGGCTGAGAATAATCTACCCAATGAGCATGACTACTTTGACCCAACTAAGGTCGAAGAAAACCGCGAATGTGGTCTACATACCCAACTATAAATTATCCTAATAAACCATTAAAAATTGTGAGTCAGTTGACTGGCTCGCAGTTTTTTTATTTGGGCGATCCTAAATCAATAACTGGCTATCATAAGTTGATTTTGTCCAAGTTGTTGCATTAGCTTATGCAAAACGGTTATAAATCAAGCTTAGCAATTTCTATTATGATATATCCCTCGCGCCCATGAGCGATATTGGTATAGACAGGTTAATGATGAATACACTCCCGCTAT
This sequence comes from uncultured Moraxella sp., assembly GCA_937975585.1. Classification (GTDB taxonomy): domain Bacteria; phylum Pseudomonadota; class Gammaproteobacteria; order Pseudomonadales; family Moraxellaceae; genus Faucicola. The sequence goes on from CALJUC010000104.1 coordinate 4,583, forward strand.
TTTTTAAACTTGAACAACGTCCCGTACTTATTGTCGGTGGCGGTGAAGTGGCTTTGCGCAAGGCGGAATTGCTTGATAGTGCGGGTGCTTATATTACCTTTATCGCGCCAAGCTTTGAACCGCGTTTACGCGAAAAATTCGCGAATAACTCGGTGCATCAACTGATTGAAAGTCCGTATCATGTATCAGTGCTTGAGGATAAAACTTTAGTCATTGCCGCGACTGATAACGATAGTGTTAATGCGCAAGTGTTTGAAGATTGCCAAGCACGTCAGATTCCGGTGAATGTCGTTGATAATCCTGCCTTATGTACCTTTATCTTCCCTGCGATTGTTGATCGTGATCCGATTACGATTGCAGTATCGAGTGCGGGCAAGGCGCCAGTATTGGCAAGACTGTTACGTGCCAAAATCGAAACCGTGATTCCGCCCCAATATGGTAAGTTGGCAGGATTGGCAGGGCAGTTTCGTGATAAGGTAAAAGCGGCATTGCCCAATGTCACTGCACGTCGTAAGTTTTGGGAGCAGGCATTTGAGGGTCAAGTTGCTGAGGCAGTCTTTGCTCATCGTATGGACGATGCCGCGCAGCAGTTAACCCAATTGTTAACCCAACATACTGAGCATCAGCCAACAAATAAAGCTGAGCTTGGTAAGGTATATATCGTTGGTGAGATCGGAAGAGCACACGTCTGAACTCCAGTCACGCCAATG
>CALJUC010000105.1 GCA_937975585.1 uncultured Moraxella sp.
CATTATCATTAATTAGGTTATGAATTAATTTGATAAAAGTAAAATTTGGGGGTGTGTCAGCGCTGCACTAAGTACAAATGAGATACATTATCTTTTAACAATGGTTATTATTATCCTATCAATTTAAAAAATCAAGGGATGTTTGACATTTTTTCATCAAAAAGGTGTACGAGTATGGCGTTACATACCTCAAATAGCAAATAATGGATAAAACGCTTACAAAATCTCAAAAAATGTCACGTTTATTTCATTTTGTCTTTTCAAAAACTTGCTACAATACAAAATCAGACTTGCTTTAAATCAGTTTGGTTTGCCAAATCTTAGCCATTGCCCAATGGCTGTTAACCCCCTTTGTTACTACTGAGAATGCCATGTCAACCACAAAAACGCGATCATCTGCCAACCAATCTTTGCCCCCTACCTTGGAAACAATGCCATCTGCACCCAACCCAAACCCCAATCAGCCCACGCCCCAAGGCACACCCCCGCTCAAGGAATTGGTCAAGCAGTATGATAGCGTGGCACTGTTGCTACAAGGTGGTGGTGCCTTAGGGGCATATCAAGCAGGGATTTATGAGGGGTTACACAAGCAGGGCATCAAAATTGACCGCATCTCGGGCATCTCAATTGGCGCACTCAATACCGCAATTATTGCAGGCAACCGCCCCGAAAACCGCTTGGCAGCACTGCAAGGGTTTTGGAATACGATTACCCAGCGCAACTACACGCCTGCTGGGGTCAATATGTTTCACCATATCTCAAATGAGCTTAATAAAATGAGTAGAGTCGATATGGTGAGTCATTTTATGCCATGGATATTTGAAAACGGCTTTTTAAAACAGCAGCTACGCGTGGCGGAATCTACCGCGGAGGCGTGGCAAACCATGCTAGAGGGTCAGCGCGGGTTTTTTAAACCGCGCTATTTTATGCCGTATGACACCACCCCAAACCATCTAAGCTATTATACCACCGACAAACTGCGCGAAACCCTTGAGCAATACTGTGACCTTAGACTGGTCAATGACGTGAACCGCATGAAAGTGTCAGTCTCTGCCGTTAATGTACGAAACGGCAACTTTGCAATTTTTAGCAACGAAAACGAGGAGTTGCGCTATGACCATTTTATTGCGTCAGGGGCATTGCCGCCTGGGTTTCCAGCGGTTGAAATTGATGGGGAATACTATTGGGATGGCGGGATGGTGTCTAATACGCCACTCAATGAGATTTTAAGCCACGAAGAACACCTTAAACAGCTCATTTTCCAAGTGGATTTATGGAACGCCAAAGGGGTAGTGCCAGAAAATATGATGGAAATTGACGAGCGTGTCAAAGATATCCAGTATTCTAGTAAAACCCGTATGGTCACGGACTTTATGGCGCAAAAACTGCGTTATACGCGCTTGATTAAAGAGTTACTCGAAATCATTGACGAAAATGCCTGCGTTGATAAAAATGACCAAGGCTGTGTCGATAAAGCACGCGAGATGACTGAAGTCGGGGTCAAAAATGTTATTCATTTGATTTATCACAAAAAGACCTATGAGCGTGGTTACAAGGACTATGAGTTTAGTGCGACCACCATGCAAGAGCATTGGGAAAGCGGCTTGACCGATATCGAGAATACCTTCCGTCACCCAGATTGGTTTATGCTACCAGAAACCGATGATATCTTCGTGAGCCATGATATCCACGAAAAGCGCAAACGCCTAGCGCAAACTCACAGTCTATTGCCAACACCGAGCGTAAGCGAAACGCTTAGTAACAGTGATAACAAGGCATAACTTGCTATCTCAAGTAATAAAAAAATCGTGGGTTAAGTGCCCACGATTTTTTTCTTCTGGTATCGGATAAGTTAGATTAGTTGACTTAAATCCAAAGTCAATAGACGCTCAATTGCTTCTTCACTTTGGGCAATATCCGCCACCAACGCCATGCGTACAAAGTTTTTACCAGGATTGCCTGCATTGGTATCACGCGATAAATAACGCCCTGCCAACGCGTGAATGTTCAAATCTTGGTACAAGGTTTTGACGAACTGCTCATCGTCTTTGACCGGTAGCCAAAAGTAAAAACCGGCGTCCGGGCGGCGCAATGGCAATTTATCACCCAGTTTGTCCAACCATAAATCAAATTTTTGGCGGTATAGCACCCGGTTAGCTTCCACATGCGCTTCATCTTGCCATGCCGCAATCGATGCTAATTGATGCGGAATCGACATCGCGCTACCGTGATAGGTGCGGTATAAGGCAAACGGTTGCATAAGGTTGGCGTCCCCTGCGATAAAGCCTGAACGCATCCCCGGTAAATTCGAGCGTTTTGAGAGTGAGTGAAACACCACGCAGCGTTCAAAGTCATCACGGCCAAGTTTGGCGCACACTTCTAGTAGACCTAGTGGCGGCTCACCAAAATATAACTCGCTATAACACTCGTCACTGGCAATCACAAAGCCGTATTTGTCTGATAACTCAAGCAAACGCTGCCATTGGGCAAAGTCCATCACCGCGCCTGTTGGGTTGTTTGGGCTACACACGAATACCAACTGGGTCTTTTCCCAAACTTCGGCAGGCACGTCATCATACGCACCGACAAAGTTATTTTCCGCATTACAGCTCACAAAGTACGGTTCACCACCGGCCAATAATGTCGCACCTTCATAGATTTGGTAAAACGGGTTTGGCATCACGATATACGGTTTTTGCGCGGCGATATCGCGGTCAAACACCGCTTGGGTAAAACTAAATAACGCCTCACGCGTACCGACAGCGGGTAGAATCTCGGTATCGCTATTGATGGCTTTGACATGAAAGCGGCGTTGAATCCACTCAGCAATCGCTTGGCGTAATTCAGGCATACCCGCGATGGCAGGGTAATTTTGAATTTTGCCAAGATTGTCTTTAATCACCTCAAGGGCGAAAGCCGGTGGCTCGTGTTGTGGCTCACCGATACCGAGTTTAATCGGTGCATAATTTGGATTTGGGGTAATGCCGTGAAGCAAGGTCGCCATTTTGGCAAATGGGTAAGGCTGTAAGCGTTGCAGTTGCGAGTTCATAAGCAGCAGTCTATCGGTTAGGCAATTATTAAGAATTGGCAAGAATTGGGATGATGTAACCGGCTACTTTACCCCGATTTGGTGAGTTTGCCAAGATTTAACCAAAAGTTTACTAGCGAGAACCAAAAAAGTTGAACTGGCGTTGTAGTAGGGTCAAGACAGCCGGTAACCAACAAGTGTTAATCAGGTCATGCAGACTTGACCGCCAAACCTTGGGCGAGGTAATCACGGGTAGCGAGTCGTACAAATCCCACAGTTCGCCCAATAGTGCCACGCTAATAGTCGCGGTGAGCGCAAATTGCCAACGTTTTGGGTGATGACGAAATAGGTAGCTTGCCAGTAAAAACACGCCCATACCGATATGAATATGTAGCGCGTCTTTGGCAAGCCCTGTACCATCAACAATCGCTAACTTAATCGTTTGAAAGGTAGAATAAGTCATTCTTATAAAATAGATTCAATTAATTTCATATTTTGACTTTGGGGCTTCTTGTTATAAGAGTCCATAGGTATATTAAGTTGAGCGTTTAACCATTGCATATCTCTAATATCAATATGGTGTAAATATACGTGATTTATAACAATTCCATTTAGTAAAGATAACACTAAAGGATTCTGTTCATTATCTAAGTGTATTTTTTTTATAAGTGTTTTAGGAAGCTGATAACTTACCAGTAAGTGAGAATAAAGATTAATAAGTTGATTAGCTGGATTATTATTTTGATTAGCTAATGTACTACTTAGTTCTAATAACCTATTATGAGCGGTACATTTTGCAATCATTTGAATCATATAGAAACATAGACTGAAACATAAACTGTGAATAAATTTCTCAGACTCTAGCAATGCTTCGTTTTCAGTTATAGCATTATTGTTCTTCA
>CALJUC010000106.1 GCA_937975585.1 uncultured Moraxella sp.
ATTTCACCACGGTTAGCAATTAAAATTTTTGAAAACATGATAAAAATCCTATTTATGAAGTTAGCCAAGCAGCTTTGCGTTTTTGTAAGAATGATTGAACGCCTTCTTTGCCTTCAGCTGAGGCACGAATATCAGCAATACCGGCTACGGTGTCAGCAATAAGCGCGTCATTAATCTCGGCAAATGCCACGTCTTGTACGAGTTTTTTGCAGACGCTAACCGCATTTGGGCTGTTATTGACCAAGGTTGCGACCATGCGCTCAACGGTTTGGCTAAACTCTTCCTCATCAACACGCTCGTGGATAAAGCCGATTTTCTTGGCTTCCTTGGCATCAAATACTTCGGCTGTTAAGAAATAACGATGTGCGGCACGTGCGCCCATCGCACGAATCACATATGGGCTGATGGTCGCTGGGATGAGACCCAATCGAACTTCACTTAAGCAGAAATTGGCGTTCTTGACGGCAATCGCGATATCACAAGCCGCAACCAAGCCCATGCCACCGGCGTATACATCACCTTGAATCGCAGCAATGGTCGGTTTTGGACAATTGTAGATAGTCGCTAACATTTGCGCTAATTTATCGGCATCCGCCAAGTTCTCGTCACGTGTGTAATCGGCCATTGCGCGCATCCAGTTAAGGTCTGCGCCGGCACAAAATGCCTTACCATTGGCGGCCAATACCACCGCACGCACGTCAGCTTGTTCACCACAAAACTTAAATGCCTCGGTTAATTCGCTAATCACTTCATCGTTAAAGGCATTACGTTTATCCGGACGATTTAAGGTAATCGTGGCAACATGCTGCTCAACGCTTAATAATAAACTTTGAAAAGTAGGTAGTTTCATCTTGTCGCCTTTCTCTGGGCTGGCTATGGTCTAGGGTTTTAGGCCGCAATCATTTCAATAGGGTCGTTTAAGTATAGTCATCTAAATTTACGTTAATATTGTCTCTAGTTTTTATGGAAAACTGGACTTTCTGTCTTGCGAAGCAGTGCTTCTGATAGCTACGCCCGTTTTCCTTATCTTAAAATGAATTTATTGGACTATAGTCTGCTCAATCATAGTGTCACTAGATTACACTTTGACTAAAATTACATTCTGAATACGCCGAATTTGGTATCAGCAATTGGTGCGTTATAGCTAGCACTCAATGCCAATGCCAATACTTTGCGGGTATCCGCTGGGTCAATGACCCCGTCATCCCATAGGCGCGCAGAGGCGTAGTAAGGATGGCCTTGGGCTTCAAACTGGTCACGATAAGGTTTTTTGAAGGTTTCTTCGTCTTCCTTGCTCCAGGTTTGACCTTGGCGTTCCATATTGTCACGCTTGACGGTTGCCAATACCGATGCCGCTTGTTCGCCACCCATGACTGAGATACGCGCATTTGGCCACATCCATAAGAAACGTGGGCTGTACGCACGACCACACATACCGTAGTTACCGGCACCGAATGAGCCGCCAACGATTACGGTATATTTTGGCACTTTGGCATTGGCAACGGCCATTACCATCTTGGCACCATGACGTGCGATACCTTCGTTTTCGTATTTACGGCCGACCATAAAGCCGGTGATGTTTTGTAAGAATACTAGCGGAATCTTACGTTTACAGCATAGCTCGATAAAGTGAGTCGCTTTTTGCGCGGCTTCACTAAATAAGATACCGTTGTTTGCAATAATACCGACTGGCATCCCTTCGATATGCGCAAAACCACACACGATGGTGGTACCAAAACGTGCTTTAAACTCGTCAAGTTCACTGTTGTCAACGATACGCGCAATCACTTCACGAATGTCAAATGGCTTACGGGTATCGGTTGGAATGACACCGTATAACTCTTTGCTATCGTATTTTGGTGGGCGAGGCGTTAGTTGATTCGGCACGACTTGCTTAACATGGTTGGTACTTTTAACGATATCGCGCGCCATTGATAGTGCGTGTAAATCGTTTTGTGCCAAGTAGTCAGCCACACCTGAGATACGGGTATGCACATCACCACCGCCCAAGTCTTCGGCGGTTACTTCTTCACCAGTTGCCGCTTTGACCAACGGTGGGCCTGCTAAGAAAATCGTACCTTGGTCTTTTACGATAATGGTTTCATCACTCATTGCCGGTACATAAGCACCACCTGCAGTACAGCTACCCATGACCACCGCAATCTGTGGAATGCCTTCGCTACTCATATTGGCTTGGTTAAAGAAAATACGGCCAAAATGGTCACGGTCTGGGAATACTTCGTCTTGGTTTGGTAAGTTTGCACCACCTGAGTCAACCAAGTAGATACAAGGTAAGCGGTTTTCCGCGGCGATTTCTTGAGCGCGTAAGTGTTTTTTGACCGTCATTGGGTAATAAGTACCGCCTTTAACAGTGGCATCATTACATACAATCATACAGTCGATACCCGCCACACGGCCAATACCGGCAATCACGCCAGCGGCTGGGATGTCAGCATCGTACATGTCATAGGCAGCCATTGGCGCTACTTCTAGGAATGGTGTACCCGGATCAAGTAAACGCTCAACGCGCTCACGCGGTAGCAATTTACCCCGTGATACATGTTTGGCGCGTGCTGATTCAGAACCACCCTGTGAAATCTTGCCAAGCTTGGCTTTTAAGTCATCGACCAAGGTTTGCATGGCCGCTGCATTATTTTGAAAATCAGCCGAATTGGGGCTTAGTTTACTTTGAATTACCGCTGTCATAGTCTGTACCTAAATATTCAAATTCGTCTAAAATAAAATTACAGTCCCAATTCTTCTTTCATCGCTTCCACGATTTTGAATTTTTGAATTTTGCCAGTGACCGTCATCGGAAACTCTTCGACAAATTTCATATAGGTTGGGATTTTGTAGTGGGCGATATGGTCGCGGCAGAATTCGCGAATTTCTTCCTCGGTCAAGTTACAGTCTTTCTTCGGCACAATCCAAGCCGCCAAGACTTCACCAAATTTCTTATCTGGAACACCCACCACTTGTACATCACGGATTTTTGGATGGCGGTAAAGGTAGTTTTCGATTTCCACTGGGTAAATATTTTCACCGCCGCGAATAACCATGTCTTTGCTACGACCAACGATTTTGACATAGCCGTCTTCGTCCATCGTCGCTAAGTCACCTGTATGCATCCACCCATCAACAACAGCTTCAGCGGTTTTGTTGGTGTCATTCCAGTAGCCAAGCATCACCGAGTAGCCTTTGGTGCATAGTTCGCCGGTTTCACCAATCGGTAGGATTTCACCCGTTTCGGTGTCAATGATTTTGACTTCCAAGTTTGGCTGTACCAGACCCACGGTTGCCACTTGTTTTTCAAGCGGTGTGTGTTTGTTGGTTTGGCAAGAAACGGGTGACGTTTCGGTCATACCGTAAGCAATGGTGATTTCTTTAAGGTGCATCTTATCAATGACGCGGCGCATCAATTCAATCGGACAGCTCGCGCCCGCCATAATGCCAGTACGTAGGGTTGATAAGTCGTATTTTTCAAAGTCTGGATGGTCAAGTTCAGCAATGAACATGGTCGGTACGCCATGTAGACCGGTACATTTTTCTGCTTGTACCGCTTCTAATACGCTCACGGGTTCAAAGCCGTCGTTTGGATAAACGATAGTACCACCGTGGGTTAGGATCGCTAAGTTACCTAACACCATACCGAAGCAGTGATATAGCGGTACTGGGATACATAGGCTGTCATCAGCACTTAGACCCATGGCTTCACCGATGAAGTAACCGTTGTTTAAGATATTGCGATGGGTAAGGGTCGCACCTTTTGGTGTACCTGTGGTACCACTGGTAAACTGGATGTTGATCGGGTTATTTGGGTTAAGTTTTTTGGCACGTTCTGCCACTTGAGGGTCATCCGCATCACCTTCGGCAATCCAGTCTGAGAATTTTTGCATAAAACCAAATTCTTCATCCGATTCTGGGCAGTCAATCCAGACGATACGCTTTAAGTTTGGTAATTGGATAAGTTCAAGTTCTTGGTAGTTTTGGTGGCGTGCTTCAGGGGCAAGCTCTTGCAACATGACCGCGTAATCGCTTGATTTAAAGTGACGCATCAACACCAACACTTGGCAGTCGACTTTGTTAATCGCGTATTCTAGTTCAAAGATACGATAAGCTGGGTTGATGTTGACGAGGACGATGCCTGCTTTGGCAGTCGCTAACTGCATAATCACCCACTCAACATTATTGTGTGACCAGATACCAACGCGGTCACCTTTTTGCAGACCCATACGAATCATACTGCTGGCAAGTTGATTCACTTTACGTTGCAATTCACGATAGGTGAGGCGGGTATTTTGGTGACGTGAGATAAGGGCATACTTATCAGGATTTTGCTCAGCGATGTGGTCAAAAAAATCGCCAATCGTCATGTCAATTAAAGGCGTTTCTGGGCCTTTGTCATAGCTTAACGTTAGCGGGGCGTTGGCAGATTTTGCCCCCATTTCAACACGAGGTAACATGAGAGTGGCTTGGTTTGTCATTGATAGCGTCCTTTCTATCGAATCTATCGGTTGGTTAGGTTGGGCGTCAAGGTGCGCAAGTTTGAGATGAGCCTTAATGGGTGTTGTTGCCTAACTAGCGTTCCTTGCTAAATGATTTGCTATACTTACACTATTCAAAAAAGCTAACATCATCTTAATCAAAAAAACCCCCTATTGTCAATCTAAAACGATACATTTTATATCGAAATAGTTTTACAAAATTTTCTATAATTTTCAATTATTTATATATATCTATTATCATTTACCCATAAAAAATCCCCATTCTGATACAGAATGAGGAAGCATTTTTACATGAATGTATCAAATAACTATTTTAAGCTTCGTTATACAATTTAAGGCCATTAACGAACATGCATTGCTTGATACGCCCTGCTTGGATAATTGCATCGCGTTGACCCAAAGCAATGGCGATATTATTGCGACTTGAACTATTGGCTTGGCCAACACCCACATTGACGCTAGGATAGATGCCACCACGACCGATGCCGATACCGATGCCAACCCCAGACATAGCGATACCACTTTGGGTTTGGTTGGCGCTAAGATA
>CALJUC010000107.1 GCA_937975585.1 uncultured Moraxella sp.
AATCAGAGCTTGGATAAGTATATGCAGAAGAAGGATGTCAATGCCGACGGCAAGCTCGATCAGAATGAGCGTAAACGTCAACCAAAATCCGCAACTCAATCAAACAGTAAATCTCAAAAGAAAATCAATAGCGATAATTCCAATTGAATACCATTAACAGTCAATAACGCCCTTTTATCTTAAACCACGCACTTAAATGCGTGGTTTTTAGTGAGCTGTGGATGAAGTGGAATGATTAAGTTCGTTAGCTAGAGAAACTCTGGCATGTTGCAGATTAATTGATGATGCGTGCGCTTAGATTGGTTAGAAGGACTTAAAGCTAATATTGCACCACTTGTGCTTTGAAATAAAAAACGCATCCGATGGATGCGTTTTTTATTCTTACCGTTTACCGAATGAGTTATTTACTCATGACTCGAATCATTTCGAGTACTTTGCAAGAGTAGCCCCATTCGTTGTCGTACCAAGCTACGACTTTAACAAAGGTGTCGTCCAGAGCGATACCGGCTTCGGCATCGAATGTAGAAGTGCATGCTTCGCCACGGAAGTCAGTGGCTACGACTTTTTCTTCGGTGTAGCCGAGTACGCCTTTCATCGCGCCTTCGGACGCTGCTTTCATGGCTTTGCAGATGTCTTCGTATTTAGCTGGTTTTTCCAATTCAACAGTCAAGTCAACTACAGACACGTCTGAAGTCGGTACGCGGAATGCCATACCAGTGAGTTTTTTGTTGAGTTCTGGAATCACTACGCCAACGGCTTTGGCTGCGCCAGTGGATGATGGAATGATGTTTTCCAAAATGCCACGGCCACCGCGCCAGTCTTTGTTTGACGGGCCGTCAACGGTTTTTTGAGTAGCCGTTGCTGCGTGAACGGTGGTCATCAAACCGCGTTTGATACCGAAGTTGTCATTCAGTACTTTGGCTACCGGTGCCAAGCAGTTGGTGGTGCATGATGCATTAGAGATGATGGTTTGACCTGCGTAGGTACCGCAGTTCACGCCATAAACGAACATTGGGGTGTCGTCTTTGGATGGTGCGGACATGATGACTTTTTTCGCGCCGGCATCGATGTGTTTTTGTGCGGTTTCTTTGGTCAGGAACAAGCCGGTTGATTCAACCACAACGTCCGCGCCAACTTCGTCCCATTTCAGTTCAGCAGGGTCTTTGATCGCGGTCAGGCGAATGGTTTTACCATTGATGATGAGGTTAGAACCTTCAACTTTCACGTCGCCTTTGAAGCGGCCATGCACTGAGTCGAATTTGAGCATGTATGCCAAATAGTCTGGCTCGAGCAAGTCGTTGATACCGACGATTTCGATATCGTCTTTGAAATCCGCAACCGCCGCACGAAATACCATACGACCGATACGACCAAAACCGTTAATCCCTACTTTGATAGTCATTGTTCACTCCTTGTTAGTGGTTACAACCGATGAAAGTCACACCGCTTATTGTACTCCAAACCGCCATCATTTTTTACGGTATTTGATGCGCTTATCGGTATAACTTTATGCTATTTAAACGATTACCTAAGATATCTTTTATACCAATTGTTGCTTAACTGCTTCAACCGTTTTTTCTGCGGTAATGCCAAAATATTGGTACAACTCTTTAGCAGGGGCAGATTCACCAAAGGTAGTCATGCCAACCACTGCACCGCGTCCGACATATTTGTGCCAGAAGTCCGGCTGTGCTGCTTCAATCGCAACGGCAGGCAGATTGCGTGGCAACACGCTGTTTTGATATTCAGCGGTTTGACGGTCAAATGCGGAAGTACAAGGCATAGAGACGACCCGAACGGCGATGCCTTGTTCTGCCAATTGTTGTTGCGCCTTGAGGGCGA
>CALJUC010000108.1 GCA_937975585.1 uncultured Moraxella sp.
TTGCCAGTTACGCTCGGCAAAAAATGCCTGTAGTTTTTGTAAATCGCTGTCACCCAACTCGACCATATGACGCACAATCACCGCAACGGCTTTTTGGCTATCCGGTACATCGTCAAGCGCTTCACCCATCGCCAATTCAAGCTGTGGAATATGGTCACGCGCGTCTAGCGTGGTAATTAGTTGTTTAAGGTTTTCAAGTTCAAAGCCAATGCGTGGGTCCAGTACATGGCACTCGTTCAACGCGGCCAAAAAGTTACTTGAGCGCTCGCGAAAGCCCACCAAGGCAGTGTTTTTCTTCTCGACATAACGCACGCCCATACGCGCTTTGGTACGATAGCCTAGACGGTCGCCAACCAAAGGCGCAAGCCATTGTTCCGGCTGAATATTGGCTTGATGCTGTAGCAACTCAGCCAAGACTGACTGCTTAAAGTTAATCTGCCCATCTGGTTGCCAATGTTGTAGGCTACAGCCACCACACACCCCAAAATGCGGACACGGTGGTGTGGTACGCTCAGGGTTTGGGTTGGCTAGCACTTCAATCGCATCACCTTCCTCTAGACTTTTACGACTGCCTGTGATTTTAACACTGACCTTTTCATGCGGTAGCGCAAAGCTGACAAACACTTTTTTGCCATGCTTATCCACGTTATGAGATTCGTCATCACCATACGTCGCAACACCACGGCCATCATGGGCAAGATTGGTGATGGTCAACGGCACGGGCAGTGCATCTTGCAAGCGTTTACGCGTACGCGCAGTCGGTTTACTTTTTTTACTTGGGCCTTTGGTCAAGAAGCTGCCATTAGATGCTACAGTGGTTTGAGTATCCGCAGAAGTAGGACTGGTTGGGCTAGACATTTTTTAAATTACCTATGCAATAATCACAATTGCTTAATCTATATTACAAAATAAAATTACAAAACTCATAATAATCTGCGCGTATAATAGCTCAAAACCGCTATTTTTAATATCGAAAGTTTACCCAGAAGCATCTCCAACACCCTGTATAATTCTAGCGAAATAAGGAAAAAAGATGAAACTCTACTGCTTTGCCGGTGCTTGTTCATTTGTGCCACACACCGCCTTGATTTTATGTAATGCTGATCATGAGATTCAACTCTTAAGCCACGAAGCGGCTAAACAACCTGAGTATTTAGCCAAAAACCCGATGGGTGCCGTACCCTTGCTTGAAGATGGTGATTTTTGTCTCACCCAAAACGTGGCGATCTTAAACTACCTGAATGATAAGTACCCTGATGCCGGCTTATTTGGCAAAGGCGACAGCAAACAACAGGCGAAAGCGCGCCAATGGTTAAGTTTTGCCAATGCAGACTTGCATAAAGCCTATTATCCGATTTTTCGTCCAAGCGCTTTTGTCACCGACCCAAGTCTTGAGCAAGACGTCAATGCGACCGCACGTAAGCGCGTGACCGATATGTATAAAGTCGCTGATGATGCGTTAGTGGATAGTGACTTTTTGACGGGTGAGATGACGGTTGCTGACTTATACCTGTACGTGTCGCTACGTTGGGCGACGCTTCTAGGGCTTGACTTATCACCCTATAAAAACTTAACCAAGTTTATCAACACGATGCAAGCTGTACCGGCTGTACAGCAGTCACTTAAAGCTGAAGGCTTAGAGCTACTAAAAGCGGCTTGATTTGTAACGCTTTTTTTTACTATAAGATTAGTATATTAACGTAATTGATATACTAATCTACGACAATTAACCAACTTTAGAAGATTAACTCAACCTAGTTTTTTAAACTATGCTATGATGGAATAAATGCTTTATCAGGAATGCCATCATGCATGAGCTAGAATTAAAATTCTCTGTTCCTTCTTATACCCAAGCCAACCTTGCCAAGCAATTTGATAACAAGACTGTTAAAAAACAGCGTCTATCTGCTTATTATCTTGATACACCGGGCCAAGACTTAGCCAAGCATGGCATCGCTCTAAGAGTACGTTATGAAGACGACCAATGGGTGCAAACCCTAAAGACCAACGGTGACGGCGTAGCCAAGCGCGTCGAATTAAACCTTGTGTTACCCATTGAAGCAACGCCATCAACCCTTGATATCGCAAGCCTAGCCAAACAGCTGAACCTAGATGACCATGAGCAACTGAGCGCACAACTGGCTAAGGTAATGCCGATTGATGAATTGGCGAGCGCGTTAACCGTGCAATACTTTACTGATATCGAGCGCATTAGCAAAATCATCAAAAAGAATAATAGCCGTATCGAAGTTGCCTATGACTTAGGCAAAGTCGGCACCCAACAAAAAACAGCCATAACGACCCCAAAAACAACGACCAGTAAATCGTCTACTAAAACTGCGGATAACAACGCTACCGAGTACCCTATTCACGAAATTGAATTTGAGCTACTAGAAGGCACTGTTGAAGACTTGGTTAGTGTCGCCAAACTGTGGTGCCAACGCCACAAGTTATACCTATCTACCGTGACCAAGGCACAACGCGGCAGCTTATTATTGGCGGGTCAAACCTTTGCTGAGCCGGTCAAAGCTAACTTAGCCTTGCTTCAGGTCGATAAAGACAGCAATGAATTTGAATTTTTACAACAAGTGGTTAGTAACTGCTTGGCACAGATTTTACCGAATGCGAGCGCAATTGCCGAAGGCAGCCCAGACGGCAACTTGGTGCACCAACTTCGTGTGGGTATTCGCCGCTTACGCACCGCGTTAAAGGTATTCAAAAACAGTGCCGATAGTATCGAGCCAAATTGGCTAACTGTGTTAAAACACACCTTTAGCCTACTCGGTGAATATCGTGACCGTGAAATTCTAAAAATCAAAACCCAACCGATGCTAGAAGCACAAGGCGCGCCACACGTTGAATGGTCAACTGACGTGGCAATTATGCCGATTGACGCCGTACGCGCCAATGACTTTCAAATCGTCTTGCTCGAGTTGATTAGCTTTACCCATCGCGATAGCGCAGAGAATGTCAAAATTCCGAAAGCCAAAAAAATGGTCGCCAAAAAGTTGGAGAAACTATTCAACCACATCGCAGAAGCGAGTGAAAACTTTGCCAAACTGGACACCGAGCACCAACACGAAATCCGTAAAGACCTCAAAACATTGCGCTATATCAGTGAATTTGCCGCGCCACTCTTTATCGAGCAAAAAGGCAAAAAAGGTAAAAAAGTCGCTGAATTGAACGCATTTTTACAATACTTAGAGCCTGCTCAAGACGTACTCGGCGAATACAACGACAACGTGGTTGGTCATGCCCATTATCAAGAAAAAGCCAAACAAGATCCGAATGCCTTGTTTGCGATGGGTTGGTTCGGTGGTCGTGAGCAACACAGCGCAGAAGCCTGTGCCGTCAGCCTGAAAACGGTAAAAAATGCACCGAAGTTTTGGTGACCATAGCCAAGCTTAGTCAATGAACTCATGAAAATAAGGTATCGATTGCTTGTCCGGTACCTTATTTTTTAAGCGTCAAAAAACCATTAACCATAAAAAAAGCCAATGACAACTATCATTGGCTTTTTGCATATTGGCTATCTGATTCGCAACGAATGATACGAATCACTGTAGGTCAGATTAGTTACCAAATACTTTCAAACGTGCATCGATTGGGGCAAACTCTTTGTCGCCCGCTGGTGCGCCGATACCGCCAAATACCATCTGAGCCACTAATTTCCAATCAGAGCTGATATTCCAGGCGTCTGCGACTGCATCGTCGATGACGCCATTGTAGTGTTGTAAGCTTGCACCGATGTTAATAGCCGCAAGTTCAGTCCATAGCGCGTATTGGTGCATTGCGTTGGTATGCTCTGCCCATACTGGGAAGTTGTCAGCATACAGCGCAAACGCTTCTTGTAGACCTTTCACTACTGCGCGATCTTCGTAGAATAATACCGTACCCGCACCCGCTTTGAAGCTATCGATTTTTTGCTTAGTGCCTTCGAATTTTGCATCATCGTTAACGATTTTGCGAAGTAGGTCTTCGGTGATTTGCCACAATTTCTCATGCTCAGCACCGAACAATACCACTAAGCGCGTTGATTGTGAGTTGAATGATGATGGGGTATGTGTGATGACATGCTCAACCACTTTTGCCACTTCTTCGTTTGATATAGGCAGTTGGTTGGTTAGGTTGTAGATTGAACGACGAGCGACAGCGACTTGTTGAACGGTTTGTAAATCTGACATGCGTAATCTCCTGATTTTGGTGACGCCATTGAGTCATTATTCAGTTAATACCTGTCATTAATATCTAGTAATTAACTTGAATATGGGCGCTGATTATTAAGATGGGCTTATAGTAACATAAAAATCTTGGTAATGTGTTTATTTTTGTAAAATAATTTAACAGTTAAATCTTATATTAAATATATTCTTAATTATTAGTAGGGTTAAATTTGAAAAATTAGATGCTGCTGAGCATCATTAGTTATAACTATTATTGAATGATATTAACAGGCGTGCCAACGGTTACTTGCGCAAAGAGTGCGATAATATCGTGATTACGCATGCGAATACAGCCATGCGATAAAGGCACACTCATCGGCTCAGTATCGGGCGTGCCATGAATATAGATATAGCGCGCCTTGGTATCACAGACACCCTCAGCGTTATGACCTTTGTTCAAGCCCGGCTCACAACCAGCAAGCCACAGAATACGGCTCAAAATCCAGTCACGCTCGGGAAACTGCGTACCCAATTCTGGGCTATAAATCTCGCCCGTAAACTGACGCGCGACAAACACGCTATTAACAGGCAAGTCATCACCGAACTTTTCACTGATGACATGCTTACCGAGTGGCGTACAGCCTGTTCCCTCAAGCTGACCTATGCCATTTTTGGCAGTAGATACGGGGTATACCTGCACTTGACCGGATGGCAAATGCAGGGTTAAGGTCTGTGCGCTGATGCTCACTTCTAGACGCGCATTCGAGATGTCGCTTGTACTCATGCGCGAGCCATCTCAGCAAACACTTCTTTGGCTGCTTGTAGCGTGGCATCCAAATCCTCTTGACTATGTTCACTGCTCATAAAGGCCGCTTCAAAGGCGGATGGCGCTAAGTAAACACCACGATCAAGCATACCGTGGAAGAAAGTTGCAAAGCGCTGTGCATCACATTTGGTCACGTCTTCGAAGTTACGTGGCAACTCACCATCAGTAAAGAACATCCCAAACATACCGCCTAGACGTGTGGTTTTAAGGCCGATACCGGCTTCTTTGGCTAAGCGATCAAGGTTATCGGTAAGGTATTCGACTTTTTTGCTCAGTTCTTCATAAAAACTTGGTTGGGTTAATAAGTCAAACATCGCAATACCGGCACGCATAGCAAGTGGGTTACCTGATAGAGTACCGGCTTGGTAGACACCACCCAATGGCGCAATATGTTCCATAATTTCGCGTTTACCACCAAACGCACCCACCGGCAAACCTGCACCAATAATTTTACCAAAGGTGGTCAAGTCAGGGGTAATACCAAAATGCGCCTGCGCTGAACCTAGACCCACACGAAAACCGGTCATGACTTCATCAAAAATCAGCACCGCGCCATTTTCGGTGCAAAGCTGACGCAGCGTATCATGGAAAGCTTGCTCGGGCACAATCATATTCATATTACCCGCAACAGGCTCGACAATCACGCCCGCGATTTCGTGACCGAACTTAGCAAAGCACTCTGCCAAAGCTTGGGTATCATTGTATGGCAAGGTAATGGTATGTTTGGCAAAGTCCGCTGGTACACCTTTTGAGGTCGGTTCACCAATATCCAGCATACCCGAACCGGCTTTTACCAATAGACTGTCACTGTGACCATGATAACAACCCTCGAATTTGACAATCTTATCGCGTCCAGTATAACCGCGTGCCAGACGAATCGCTGACATCGTGGCCTCAGTCCCTGAACTGGTCATCCGAATCATTTCAACCGATGGAATCAACTCACAGATCTTGTCCGCAACGGTGGTTTCAAAGGTCGTTGGCGCACCAAAGCTTAACCCATCATCGGCCGCTTTTTTGACCGCATCAATAATATGCGGATGGGCATGACCCAAAATCATCGGCCCCCATGAGCCAACATAGTCAATATACGGCTTGCCATCGGTATCAAACATCTTGCTACCACTTGCTTTGGCGATAAATACCGGTGTGCCACCGACACCGGCAAAGGCGCGTACCGGTGAATTTACCCCACCTGGAATATGTGCTTTGGCTTGTTTGAATAGTAATTGATTAGCGGTCATGGGCTTGTCCTGTCAATAAAAAATATTATGTAATGGTCAATATATAACGGATAAATTTTGTGTTAATCGACAATGCCAGTATGTTGTCGATAGATTCAACTTCTCATAGAGAAATTGTTAATAAAAACGGGTACTTTTAAGCCCATCCATTATAACGGTTTCCCCCTATCAGACCAAATGAAACCCCTAAATTTTTACCCGAATGACAAAAAACCCATACACGTTGGTATGGGTTTTTTAAGGATACAGGCTGTGGGCAGTCTAGCGATAATATTAAGATTCGACGAATCCCATCACCCAACCAACAAGCGCGAGTACTACCGCCAAAGGTACAACGATACGTACCACAACACGCCATAAGTTGTATAAGCCCTCGGACGTAAAATTCAGTGACTTACGCAAATGGCTGATTTTCATTTGCCAACCGGCAAATAGCGCGAGCCAAATTGCCGCGACCAAACTTAATACAATTAAGAACTGATTCAACCAGACGGTTGGCAACATCGCTAACAGCAAGCTTGCCACCGCCACCAATACCAACATCAAGAAGTTAAAACCTTGTTGGCGTAGCTTTAACGATAGTTGATGGGTCAATAAATGTATCAGATAGGCCGCACCCGCTAACATCGCCAGTGCATACGCGATATTCGCGATTTGGTTATTGGTATCTGGGGTAAATAAGAATGCCACGATACCACCCGCGACCAGCTGAAAACTCCACACTGGCAGTACATAACGACTGGCTGCGGTGCGTTGCGCTTGTTCCTTGGCATCCGCATCACCCAACAACTGATTGGCACGCGCTTGCCAGTACAAGCCAGTACCCACACCGACACTCACCAGCGCAAGCACCATCGCAAGCGACCATTCGGTCAGTGACGTCGCTGTCATCTGCCAAGTCGCAACGCCTGATTGTGCGGCATTCATCACCAACGCGACCAGTGCCAATGCAAACGCAAGCCAACCGGCAATATGCTTGGCCATGCTCAAGCCTAAAGCAATCAATGCCAATACCGCAAGCAGTGCCGGTAATGCGACTTGCCCTGCCATTGGCTGCAACAGCTCAGCACTGCTAGCCAGTAAATGCCCTGTCACCACTGTCAATAATGCGACGGTCAGCCAACCAAAACCACGCCAAACGGTACCAATATCGGCTTCACGCGTCAGCATTGGCAAACCCACCAAAGGGGTCGTACCGCTGCGGTGCGCCAACGCCACCTCAGCAAACACCAATGGCAAGCCGACCAAGGTCATTGCCAATAACCATAATAGCCAAAAATCCACTTGTCCGGCCACACTGCGGCTAAACCATGCAAATACCAACAGCGGCAATAGTCCCGCAATAAGTATCGGCTGAAAACGATTGAGTGCCATTTTTTATCGTCCTTA
This sequence comes from uncultured Moraxella sp., assembly GCA_937975585.1. Taxonomy (GTDB): domain Bacteria; phylum Pseudomonadota; class Gammaproteobacteria; order Pseudomonadales; family Moraxellaceae; genus Faucicola. Next base: position 7,623 of record CALJUC010000108.1, read on the forward strand.
TCATGAAGTTCGGTCTGCCGAACCCATCTCAAGTTAGCTAAGATGAAAATGCCAATTTTAGCGGCTAAACTAACGTAATATAACCGATATTACAAGTAAAAATGCCACAAACAAGCGTTCGTGGCATTTTTTATATCGCTTAGACACAATAGTGTGATTGAGAAAAACCTGTTAAGCGTGTGGCACAACGGCTGGCATCAAATCTTGGAACGTGCGACCCATCGCAGTTTCGCCAATCGCGTGCATTTTCCACTCGCCATTATGACGATACACTTTGGCCAAAATCAGCGCTGTGTGGTTGCCTTGTGCTGATAAGTCATAGCGTGCCACTTCGCTATTGTTATTGGCATTGATTAAGCGACAAAACGCGTTGCTCACAGTGGCAAAGCTTTGACCGGTGAAACTATTTACGGTAAAGACCAATGATTGCACATGCGCTGGAATTTTTGACAAATCGACTGCGATTACCTCGTCGTCACCCTCACCCGCACCAGTACGGTTATCACCGCTGTGGCGAATGCTGCCATCTTTTGAGTTTAACTGACCAAAGTAAATCGCGTCTAATGGTTGCTTGTTGCTGTCAAACATAATGCACGATGCATCTAAGTCGATACTGCCGCCACTGGCTGCACCACCGCCACCACCAAACAAGCCGCCTAAAAATCCGCCCGATTTCTTTGGTGCGCCGCCACCAACGTCCCAACCCAAACCCATCTTAATTTGGGTCAAGGTACCGCCCGCTTCTTTTTCTAACGAGATTTTTTGACCTTTTTGTAGATTGACTGCCATGTTATTACTCCTTTTTTAATTTGAATCGTATAAGTTATTTAGATAACAATCAGTTATAACAAACCGCCAAGCAAGCCTTCATTACCACCACGGCCGCCAGAGTTCGAGCCTAATAGACTTTGAATCCAGCCTTGATAGGTATCACGATTGCGCGAACAAATCACCACTTTACCTTGACCAGAGAACTTGAGCACCATACCCTCGCCACTGGTCACTGAGTTGATGATACTCCCTAAAAAGCCTTTTTTCTGACTGGTTGCCATCGACAAGCTATATTCTAAGCGACTGTCCCAACACACCACATGACCGTTATCAATAATCACATCTTTACCTGGGGTTACATCGATTTCAAACAATGAGCCAAATCCCGACACCACCAACTGACCTTGCCCTTGGGTCTGCATCACCATAAAACCACCGGTATCACCAAACACCGCGCCACCGAGATTGCGCTGAATATTGGCACGCAAATCCACGCCATTGGTTGCGGCCACAAATGCGCCATCGCTTAAGGTGTACTGGTTCGCCCCGATGTCCAAAATCTGCATATCACCGTCTAGCGTTGGCGCTAATAGACAGTCGCCTTCACCGTGGGTTGCCTCGATTTGTTGTTGAAAAATCGACTCGTCATTGGCAAAACGACGCATTAGGGCTTGCATGATACCGCCACGCATTTGCCCCTTTAGCTCTAAATTGGCTTCCATCATCACCATGGCATTCGACTCACAGTAAATCGAATCACCTTGCTTTAGATTACAATGTAAAAACGGTTCAATTGTTCCAATCAGGCTAAACGTCGCCGCCATGCTTTTCTCATCCTATCTATGAATTTAATAAATTGTTAAAAACGTTAAAATCGTATAGCGCCCAGTAATGACACATCGAATATGCTAAGCCTGCTACCAACACCCTGTCGTAAAAAAACCACGAAAACAACGCCTTGATTCAACGACTGTATTCGCGGTTTTTTGTCTAATGCCCAAGACTGCTGATGGGCAAGCTTATACGGCTACGCCATATGATGCAGCCAATGGGCCTAAACCACCGGCAAAGCCTTGACCTACCGCGCGGAATTTCCACTCGCCATTGTGACGGTACAACTCACCAAAAATCATCGCCGTTTCGGTGCTGCTGTCTTCTGACAAGTCATAACGTGCCACTTCTGAGCCACCTTGGCTGTTGACGATACGAATATAACCATTAGAAACTTGACCAAAGTTTTGGTTACGCGCTTGACCTTCGTAAATAACCGCAGCAAATACTACTTTGTTAACATCCGCGGGTACTTTGGTCAAATCAACCTTAATTAACTCATCGTCACCTTCGCCTTCACCGGTACGGTTATCGCCTGTGTGTTCAACTGAGCCATCGCTTGATTTTAGGTTATTAAAGAAAATAAAGTCTTGGTCGGCACGTACTTTGCCTGCTTCGTTGACCAAAAACGCCACCGCGTCCAAGTCAAATGCTTGTCCATCGGTCGCACGAGGGTTCCAACCTAAGCCCACCGCCATTTGGGTTAAGCTTGGGGCTTCTTTTGAAAGATTGACGTTACCACCTTTGGTTAAGCTGATTGCCATGTGTTATTCCTTTTTTGAAATTATGATAAAAACCGTGTTAAGAATGGGTGTAGACACAAAATAAAAACCCCAATCACAGGATTTTTCTTAGCGAAGCGATGTTGGTTGTGCAGGATAAAGGCCATAATTTATGCCAAATTATGCATGCACTAATCTGGTGCTTCAAGCCTTTACTATAGCATGACTAAGAATTTTGTCTATGTTTTTGCCAAATTTAGACGTTAAAAAATGTGAGTAATTCTCACTTAATAATTACTCACATTCTAGATAACATTTAGACTGTTTCAATCGCGCTTAAGATGGATTTTTTAAGGCTTGTTGCTTGCGATGGCTAATCGAGTTAATCACCGCCCATACGATAAAGGCAATACCGATAAGACCGGTCACAATCTCAGGTACTTCGATATGTACAGTGGCAAGTAGCATAATGAGTGCTAATGCGCCAATCGCATAATGCGCGCCATGCTCAAGGTAAATAAACTCATCTAAGGTACCTTTTTCGACCAAGAAAATCGTCATCGAACGCACGAACATCGCACCAACTGCTAAACCTAGCATAATGATAATCACATCGTTGGTAATGGCGAAAGCACCAATCACACCATCAAAACTAAATGATGCATCAAGTACTTCCAAGTATAAGAAGCCTGCAATGCCGCCTTTAGCAATTGCACCCGCTACCGCTTGGCCTTCGATTTGTGGGGTGGTTTCATCATCATCGTCCGCACCTTCAAGTAGGCTTGACAGCACATTGGTCGCAAGATAAATCAAGATACCAAACACGCCCGCCATAAGCACCACAGATTGTTTGGCTTCTTCAACCCACTGCAACGCAATCATTAATAGCACCAGCGCGACAAACACACTCATGGCATCGACTTTGCCAAAACGCGCAAGCTTACGCTCTAACCACTTAAACCACATCACTTCTTTTTCATCAAATAAGAAGTTTAGGAACACAAGTAGCAAGAACATACCACCGAAAGCGGCAATCTCGGCATGATGCTCCATTAACTTGGCTGAGTATTCTTTTGGATTGTAGAGTGCCATGTTGATGACATCCATCATGCTCATGTCAGCAGTCACCGCGACAATCACAATCGGGAATACCAAGCGCATACCAAATACCGCAATCAACATACCCACGGTCAAGAAAATCATCTTCCAAAACTTGTCCCAGTGCTTTAGCACCGAGGCGTTAACTACCGCATTATCAAATGACAAAGAAACTTCCATCACAGCCAAAATAAAGGTGATAAACAGCGCCGATAACATCGCTGAAAACCCACCATGCGTAAATCCCCACCATGACGCGATAGCAAGCGCGACGATGGTAAAGACAATATCAAAATAAAAATGTCTCATACATATTACCTATATTTATCAAAGGATATCTTTAATACCGCGATATGTTACGTCAACCAACGACTAAAGTCATGCAATAATTTACCAAGCATTTGACTTGGCACGATAAAAACTTTATACCAATTAACTTATTAGTGTTAAGGATTTGCAACGAATCCAATATGCTATTTAAGTATTTACAAAAGACGCGCCCGTTTTCCACCGTGCAAAGCCCGCCAAATCACGTTACAATAACGCCTTTTTGTGACATTTATCAGGCCTTTATCGGCTGTATTTACGATTAATAGTGGTTTGCTTAATTAATAATACATCCAATATCACCCTATCCCTATACACTGCTAATTGATGCCCAGTTAATATGATAAGCGTCTATTACCTTTATTTGAAAACGCCCAAGGCAACTTATGTTAGATAATTTACTGTCATTAATACTGATTCTAACCCCACTGGTGTTAGGGTTTTTTGTGCCTGTACCGAAGGCTTGGTTGCCGATAGTCGATCAAGTGCTCGGCAAACTGGTATTGGTGATTTTGTTTTTTATTGGTTTGTCATTATCACAAGTACATAATTTGGGCTCGCAGTTGGGGTTTATTATAATTCATGTTGCCGTGTTGGCGCTGTGCTGCATTGGTAGCGGACTTATTGCGTTATGGTGGTTTGATAAATTGCATCCTTGGCAACGAGAATTACCCCATGAACAGCCACATGCTGCGATTGGGATGCTCGGTAGCGTGATTCAGGTTGGCAGTGTGATTGTCGGTTTTATTGTCGGTCGCCTGTTGCCGATTAATAACTTACCGATAACGGTAGATAGCATTATCAAAGGTTTATTGATGCTGTTGATTTTATTGGTCGGTATCCAATTATCCCATTCAGGTATGACCTTACGACAGGTGTTACTGAATAAGCGAGGCGTCCAAGTCAGTGTGCTATTCTGTATTAGCGTGGCGTTGGGTGGCGTGGTATTTGGACTGATGATGCCGAATGTGTCCATCATGCAAGGTTTAGCCTTGTCCTCAGGCTATGGTTGGTACTCGCTGTCAGGTATCGTGATGACCGATGCGTATGGGGCGATTTGGGGTAGTGTCGCCTTACTCAACGACTTATTGCGCGAGTTTTTGGCATTGATGTTTATTCCGCTATTGATGCGCAAATATCCAAGTACAGCGGTCGGCCTTGGTGGCGTTACCAGTATGGACTTTACCTTACCGGTTATCCAATCTTCTGGCGGTAATGAGGTCGTACCCTTGGCAATGAGTTTTGGTTTTATCGTAAATATTGTCTCGCCAGTTTTGATGGTGTTATTTTCAAGCTTTGGCTAAACAACATAACCCATAGCGTCTAGCAGCTACTTAAAGCTTAAAGTAAGGTCTTGTCTATGGGTTATTAAAGCTGAGTGTTAATACTCACTTATTAACACTCTGGATTTACCTAATGTTTTTAAGTTATTAGTAAGCGCAAAACTTCACGGTCTGCTCACCATAGGGGCTACGCACAGTGACATAGTGATTGCCCTTATGACGCGTTAGCACTTGATAAGTGGTGTCATCTGTCCATTCGCCATCCACACGACCTTTGCTATCACGAATACGAATGTTATCTTCACTGTTCGCGGCTTTCACCTCAAAGGTCTGCCCTTTCATTAAGTAGAGTCGATAGGTTTTGCTGCGACTAAAATCCCCCGAATAACTGGCGCAATAACTGCCTTTTGGAAACACAATCTTAGTTGAGGGTGTCGCAGTATGACCGACGCTCGCTGCCATTAGTATCGCAACGCCAAAACCCATACTTGCCATATGTGATAGTTTCATGCTGTACTCCTTGTTATTGATGGTTTATTATCCTAGCGAATGATATTTTTACTGACATAAGTTTATGTTAACTTACACCTAACCAAGTAGCAAATAAAAAACGCCAAACTGTGTTGGCGTTTTTTTAACAGAGGGTAATTACTGTTAATAAATCCTATAGCACTCAGTCCTCTAGCACTAAGTATTGTGGCTTAGGCTTGCTGTAAGGTTGGATAATCGGTATAGCCTTTTTTATCACCACCATACGAGCCATACGGTTTCATTGGGTTAAGTGGCGCGTTTTGGCTAAAGCGTTCGACCAGGTCAGGATTAGCAATATAGCTACGACCAAATGCCACCGCGTCAATCAAACCAGTACGAATGAGATTATCAGCTTTTTCTGCGCTATAACCACCCGAGCCGATAATCACACCTCGATAGGCTTGACGGATTTTTTGGCGCATCTCGGTTGATAACGGCTTACCACCTGCCCAGTCTGGTTCAGAAATATGTAAATACGCAAGGTTGAACGTATCCAACATTTCAATCAGTGCCAAGGTTTCTTCTTCATCACCGGCACGTACTTCATTGAATTTACCAATCGGTGAAATGCGGATACCCACGCGTTCATTGCCCACAGCGGCAACCACAGCTGTTAAGATTTCTTTTAAGAAACGCATACGGTTTTCCATCGAGCCACCGTATTCATCAGTACGTGAGTTGACACTTGAAGATAAGAACTGATGAATCAAATACCCATGAGCAGCGTGCAACTCCACAAAATCCATACCAGCTTTAATCGCATTGCGCGCGGCATTGGCAAAGTCATCAACGACTTGATGGATTTCAAACTGGCTCATGGCACGTGTTGGCGTTGTCGCCTCACGGTATATATTGCCATCACTATCTTTTAATGAGGTACGGCTTTTGGTGCCCAAATTAACGGCTGAAGCAGACATCGGTTTGGCTTGACCCGGTTGCAGGCTGGCATGTGATACCAATCCCGTATGCCACAGTTGCATACCCATGCGCCCACCTGCTTGGTGCACACTATCGGTGACTTGACGCCAGGCTTGGACTTGCTCATCATTATAGATTGCCGGTGCGCCTGCATAGCCTTTGGCATCTGGTGAAATATCGGTGGCTTCAGTGATAATCATACCCGCGCTCGCGCGTTGGCTATAATACTCGGCCATTAAGGCCGTGGCATTGCCGCCAATTCCTGCTTTAACATCGGTGGTGTCTGCACTACGTAGACGGGTCAAAGGCGCCATAATGACTCGATTAGGTAAGTGCATATTGCCAATCGTGATAGGAGATAATAATGCTGAATAGGCCATACAGTCCTCTTATAGTTTGAGATATTTATAGGGTGACCATATGTTATCAGGAAATAATGGTGATTACATTATCGGTTTGTATAGGTATCCGAATAATCTAGCAACATCATCTTATCAGCGTCCTTGATTATCTAATAAGCCGGTTATCTAATAATCTATCTGGCTGTTGGTTGGTCTATCTTGCAAGCTACGATGTAGCCATAGCTGAATCATATTATCGAGCGCTTCAGGTTTGTACGGTTTGGTACAACAATCTTGCATCCCTGCCTTTAAGTACACTTCTTTATCACCATGGGTCGCATGCGCTGTCACGGCAATAATGGGTGGCACGTTGGCGAAACGCTGTTTTAGCAGCTGTGTAGCTTTAACCCCATCCATAATGGGCATTTGATGGTCCATCAATATAAGTTGGTATTTTTCTGGCTGCTGACTAAATAACGTCACTGCCTCTTGTCCATCTTTAGCACGATCTAGGCTATAGCCGTATTTTTTAAGCGTTTTGATAGCAACCATGGCGTTGAGCTCATTGTCTTCAGCCAACAAGATATGTGCTTTTAGTCGCGTTGGGGTTTGCTCGACGGCTTGGTTTGCATTAGCGGACGTTACCCCATCGTTTGGCATCAGCAATGGCAATTGTAAAGTAAATGTGGTGCCGACATTGGGTTGACTCGATACCAATAGCTGCCCGCCTAATCCTTTGGCCATGGAATAACAGACGGACAACCCTAAGCCATATCCGGCATACAATCGATGTAGCCATTCATTAGCATGCTCATAGGCCTCAAACATGACGGCCTGCACACGGTTACTTAGCCCTTTACCGCTATCGCTCACCGATAAATTAAAATACTCATCATCACTATTGATACTCACCAAAACATAGGAATCTTCTGGCGTCAACTGAATGGCATTTTGTACTAGCTTTGCCACAATTTGGCGCACTCGCATGGCATCTGTGACAATATCCTGTGGCACCATTGGCGGATAATCGAGCAGCAAACGTATTTGTTTTTCATCGGCCAGGCCGCTAAAACCTGCGAACACCTGCTCACATAATAACTTGATATCGACCGTTTGATGATTAAATGCCGCTTGGCCGGATTGGATTTTTGACCAATCCAAAATGTCATGCATGATATTCATTAAATACGTATTGGCATTTTTCAGTTGATTGACATACTGTTGCTGCTCAGCCGTTAAATCGGTATGCGATAATAAATCCAACATACCAATAATGCCATTCATCGGCGTGCGAATTTCGTGACTAATATTGGCCAAAAAAGTCGATTTGGTTTCGTTGGCTTTAAGTGCCAGTTGGCGTTGGCGGCGCAACTCTAACGCATCACTGATAATGCCTGAAAAGTGCTGCAATATCTGTAACTTTTGCGCATCACATGTGGCTCTTGGCGTGGTGTCTAGCACACATAGCGCACCAATTGCTAAGTGCTGACCTTCCACATTTTTTGCCAAAATCGGAACACCTGCATAAAAGCGTATTTTTGGCCCAGCGACCACGAAGGGATGATTAGCAAAGATATCGCTTTTTAAGGTATCGGGGATAATCACTGGTTTTGCTGTCATCACCGTATAATGACAAAAGGTCAACGCATCGAGTTTGAATGAAGCATCGATACCAATGGCAGATTTGATAAATGGATCGTCGTTACCGATAAAAGTAATGGCAACCATTGGCGTGTTAAAGTAAATCTTTACCAGCTCGCTAATACGATCAAATGAGACCTCACAGTCGCTATGCATAATGTCATAGCTTTCGAGCAGTGTCAGCCGCTCTAGCTCAGTAGCCGTATCGTTAGATAGTACAAAATCAGTACTGTTCATAAATTCCCATTAAATAACTAGCCCAAGTTTTATGACCAACCTTTAACATGACGTCTTGTCCGACTTATTTCTCACACTTAACCACTACCCATCTAGCAATCTAATGCACCGCTAGACGAAAAAATGATGACCACGTTTATAATCACCAAATACCCTAAAAGACAATTCTAAAAGACAGTCACCTTAACTCATCGCAACCACAAAAAACTAAGCACTATCTTATGCCAATACTGCTTAGCAATGCGTTAATCAACCGGCCTTTTTATCTTTTTCGTTAGAGTTTAAGCGCTTCAGCAACCATTGTCATCCCTACCACAGATGTAACAACCACTGCCGAACCATACCCACCACAGTGTAAACCGCCTGTTTGACAACTATTGTCAACAATGGGTGGCTGGGTCGAGTAAACACACTTAATCCCAAACTTATCTTTCAATTCTCGATTGATACCATGGTCTTGGCGCAAGCGTTGGCGTAATTTTGCTAGCAATGGATCTTGATACGTGTCTTTTAAATCACTCACTTGAATAGCCGTTGGGTCAGTCTTACCCCCCGCTCCACCGGACATAATTAGCTTGAGTTTATTAAAACGACAATGTAAGGCAATCGCCAATTTCGCTTTCATATCATCAACACAGTCTAAAATGACCACGTGCTGATTTTTCTGTTTTAACGCTGTCACTTGCGCTCGATTTGGTAACAAATCTCTTACATTATCAGCATCCAAAAAAGTATCTTGCAAGTGCAAGCTGACATGAGGATTGATTTGGCGGATACGCTCAGCCATTACCTCAATTTTGCTTTTTCCAAAATTCTCGTCCAAAGCCGGCAACTGTCTATTAACGTTCGAAGCGACCAAGATATCCATGTCGATTAAGGTGATTTCACCGACACCAGTACGCGCAAGCCCTTCTGCAGCCCAACTTCCGACACCGCCCACCCCAATTATATACACATGTAATTGCTCAAATTTGGCAAATTTTGTCTCGCTGTACAACCGTTTGGTGCCGGAAAACCGCCTCTCATACTGTTTTTCATCATGTTCAGATTGCATTTGTTTAATAACCCATTCGTAGATTTTGCTATAGCTCTAATAATAATACGCGAAATATTGTACCGCGCTTTTCCACGATTATTTTACCTAAAGGTGTGGAAAAATGCTTAATTACCCAATACTTAATTTTAAATTTCTTATCACAAAATAGATATTGATAGAAATTAATTAATTAAAAATCAAACAGTCGTGTACTATTTTTCCATAACATTTTTGACAAAGAGTCAACATCTATTTGTAATAAATCTGCCAATCCTTGTAACACAATTGGCAGATTTGCCGGTACATTTCTTCGACTATCGAGCGTGTTGTCATTGGTTTGACAAGACAGTGGCATCATATCAGGACAGTCAGTTTCAATCACCAAGCTTTCTAGCCCCACTGTTTTGACCAATTCGGTTATGGTATTACGCAGTTTTTTGGCATTCGGGTTAGTGACCTGACCGGTTACCCCAATTTTAAAGCCCAAATCCACCAAAGCCTTGGCCTCTTGGATACCGCCACTAAAACTATGCGCAATACCACCATTTTGGAATTTTTGCTGTTTCAAAATCCTTAAGGTATCGGCATGCGCACGGCGAATATGTAAAAGTACAGGCAGTTGATACTGCGTTGCTAACTCAAGCTGTTGGATAAAAAAGTCTTGCTGCTTGGCGACATTGTGAGGTAGTTTCATCTCGTCACTAAAGGTATCTAGTCCGATTTCACCAATCGCCACGGAGGGATAGCGTTGAATAAACTGCTCAAGTTTAACCAAGTCGTTGGTTACTTGCTCGGTGATATAAAACGGATGTAAACCAAAGGCTAAATGCGCTGTTGGACTGGGTTTACCAGACTCAATCAAGCCTTGCATCTGTTGTTGACAGGCTACCATTTGCGCAAAATACTTTGCCAAGTAGCCAATCAAGACAATATGCTTTACCCCACGCTGGTATGCAAGTGCAGACTGCTCGGCACGGTCATGGTCAAACATATCGATGTCAAAATGGGTATGGGTATCGATAAGCTGTAGCATTTAAGGTAAGTAATCCGCTTTAATCAGGTTGGTCAATTGCGCATACGGAATCGTAAATTCTGGCATACCCATCACATAAGGCGTGATTTCATAGGGCTGGTACAAAAACGTTAAGCCGCGATTGGTAAAAGTGACATTATCAGTCAAAAAGAACGTCCACATATCCTTCATCTCATCCGGATTCATGTTATTTTTTTTGAGATATGCTTGGTACTGTGCTTTTACCAATTCTTCTAACGCAGGTCTCTGGTTGGCAATGACGATATCATTGAGGGTTATTTGACGCTTTTTTTGCATATCAAATAGATAAAAATGCGTCCAGTGCATCCCGTGCGCACCGCCTAGATACTGCTCGCTGGTTATCGCAAACAGTTCTAAATCATTGCCATTGCTTAACGTTTTATGCCCCAAATAGCTAGGTTCAACCGAAACGGCGTAGTTTAAATCTGAGCTTGTTTGTTTTCTAAATTCCAGATTGGACTTTACTAATTCACTAATGGCAAAATCGAACTGCTTGGTTAACTGTGTCGTGCTCGGTTGGGCGATTGCTTTAAATGCCTGCCAACGCTTGGCAGTTGGGCTGTCATCTTGATCATTAATCGCTAAATTACTCACGACCGCTTTGTTGATAATGGTATCAAGCCAGACATGACCGGTATCCACTAACTGATAACGAATCTCTGGGCACTTATCACCACATTGATGATAGTAATCCTGTGTTTCTAACGATTTATCTGCCACCATAAACGTATTGGCATAACTGACGGACGCCCCACTGATTAGCATAAGTGCTAAAGCAACTTTTAAGGGTTTTATTTGGTTCATGTTCTTTACCTATTAGCTTTACCTGTTAGCTTTTTTAGTCAGCTTGATTATTCTATTGGTTAGACTTGTCGTTTAAACCATTTGCATTAGTCGCATGGTTATCCTGATAATTGGATGGCTTACGATAAACGTTAGTGTCATCAGCGTTACGACTACTGCGCTTTGGAATCATCAGTAATGCAACCGCTGCAATCGTAAGTTTAATAAATTGAGATTTCATCATAATATTCAACTATATATACATAGATTCTTTATAATAAATGACTCGTTATCTATCAGTAAAAAACCCATTAACCATACTTGGTTAATGGGCATAACTTTTTGATTAAGTACTAGACTAATAATTTATAGTTATATCAAAATCCAATTATTAGGCTTGTATTAGGCTTGTCGACCTAATACTTTTTCTGCCAACTGTTTACCCAAGGTAAATGGGGTCATCTTTTGGCTATCATTTGCTGTTGGAGTGTCATCTTCTTGATTGGCCGTCTGTTGGTTATCACTGGCATTTTGATTCGTAATTTTCGCAGGCGATTTATTGCGATTTTTTAGCATGTACATCGCTGCGCCCAATATACCCAATTTAATCAAGTTTGATTTGTTTACACCGTTTGGAAATTGCATAATATCCTCGCTTGTCATTATTTACAATTAATACATGTTGTTGTTATGAGTGGCTTCATTGTAACGTGATAAATAGCGACTGACTATGCGTTTTGGGTTAAACTCTGTATGCTTTCAGGTAATAGGGTTAACGTTTGGTAATAAAATCCTTCCAACAAAAAACCACCGTAACAAGACGGTGGTTTTTGCTAATATCATGATTTGTTGATACGTGATTTAGTGTTCGCGTGTTGCGCGGAATTGGATTTCTGGATAACGTTCTTCCATCAATCGTAGATTCACACGGCTTGGCGCAAGATAGGTCAAGTAGCCACCGCCATCAACAGATAGTTGGTCGTGGGCTTTTTTCTTAAACTTCTCAAACGTCACTTTGTCATCACAATGTACCCAACGCACGGTGGCGATACTGACCGGCTCAAAGGTACATTGTACTTTATACTCTTCAAGTAGACGGTGGGCAACCACTTCAAACTGTAGTACACCGACCGCACCTAAAATCAAATCATTATTGATTTGTGGCATAAAGACCTGCGTCGCGCCCTCTTCTGAAAGCTGTTGCAAGCCTTTTTGTAGCTGCTTAGATTTAAGTGGGTCTTTTAAAATCACACGGCGGAATAATTCAGGGGCAAAATGCGGAATGCCAGTAAAGTTAAGCTTTTCGCCTTCAGTAAAACTATCCCCAATCTGAATGGTACCGTGATTATGCAAACCAATGATATCGCCCGCATAAGCTTCTTCTAATGCCTCGCGGTCACCGGCCAAGAAAGTTAAGGCATCAGAGATACGTACTTCTTTGCCAATACGCACATGGTTCATCTTCATGCCTTTTTCGTATTTGCCTGAGCATACACGCATGAATGCAATACGGTCACGGTGTTTTGGGTCCATATTGGCTTGGATTTTGAACACAAAGCCAGTAAATTTCTCTTCATCGGCTTTGACATCGCGCTCAACGGCATGGTGATCTTTTGGTGCTGGTGAATAGGCGACCAAGGTATCTAATACCATATTCACGCCAAAGTTACCCAGTGCCGTACCGAATAACACGGGGGTCTGCTTACCGGTCAAAAACTCGTCCACATCCCAATCACTATTGGCCATTTGGGCAAGCTCTAGGCTTTCTTCAAACTCACGGAATGCGATTTCACCCACTTTGGCACGCACATCTGGGTAGTCGTAACCGTCACGACTTTCAATTTCAATCAGCTCCGTGCCGTGACCTTTTTCATAAAAATACGTCTTGTCTTCAGCGATATGATACACACCGACAAAGTCCTGACCCATACCAATCGGCCAAGTTAGCGGCACGCATTTGATTTTTAACACGCTTTCAATTTCGTCAAGTAGTGACAATGGGTCGCGGATTTCACGGTCAAGCTTGTTCACGAACGAGATAATCGGCGTATCACGCATACGACAGACTTCCATCAGCTTGATGGTACGTTCTTCGACCCCTTTCGCCCCGTCAATCACCATCAACGCACTATCCACCGCGGTTAAGGTACGATAAGTATCTTCCGAGAAGTCGGCGTGACCGGGGGTATCTAGTAGGTTGACCATGTGATTGCTATACGGAAACTGCATCACCGAGGTGGTAATCGAAATACCACGCTCTTGCTCCATGCTCATCCAGTCTGAAGTAGCATGTTTGTCGGTTTTACGCGACTTGACTTCACCGGCGCTTTGGATGGCTTTTCCCCATAACAGTAGCTTTTCGGTCATGGTGGTTTTACCCGCATCGGGGTGCGAGATGATAGCAAAGGTACGGCGTTTGGCGATTTCGGTTTGTAAGCTCATAGACATAAAGTTGGCAAAAAAATGATGGCGTATTGTAGCCGATTTCACCAAATTTTGCGATGACTTTGGCAGCCTGCTCACGGGAAAAACCGAGGTAAGTTATCGCCACAAATCAGAACATCTTTTTGATGGCATTTTGCCAAACGTTCAGCTTACAATAGCTGCTATCTTTGCCTACCTTTAAGCATTGACGTTGTTCAACATCAATGCTTTTAAAACCTGATGCCTTTTATAAAATTATAGACCCATTACAATTATGACAGACGCGCCTGTACCCACACCCGATACGCCATCGCCACACCTATCTAAAACGGTATCCTTGATTAAGCCGTCAAACCTGCCGGATTTGAAGACGTTTATTTTAGCGATTAGTAGTGTGATTATCGTTTGGGTACCAGTGTTGCTGTTGCATTTGACGCTCGTGCTGTTTTCAGCATTGATTGTCTATGCGTTGGTACGTGGCATTGCTAATTGGATTCGGTTACATATATTTGCTTATCTATCACAAGGCGCAAATAGGGCAAAATTCGATGGCCGTGCCGAATGGTTGGGCGTGCTCATCTTAACAGCTGTGATTGCATTAGGTGTGTATATATTTGGCGATTGGGTGGCAGAAAAAGCCAGTGTCCAAACCTTTAATCGTCTACTGACCCAAATTTTGCAAATCTTTGATCAACTGCATCAGTTATTGCCTGAGGCGATTTCACAACATTTACCGGCATCGGTCGCCTCCTTTCAAACCATGTTGCTAGCAACGATAAAAAGCCATGCCCCGCAGCTGCAACTCGCCGGTATTCATACATTGCGCGGTGTCGGTTATGTGCTTGCCGGGGCCGTGATTGGCGGTATTGTGGCGTTACAAGTACCACCTCATATGCTATCAACCAGTAAACCGCTGGTGCGTCATCTGCGTAATAAATTCGATGAATTGATGGCGGGCTTTGCGGATGTGTTTTTTGCACAGGTCAAAATCTCGAGTATTAATACTATTTTGACCTCAGTGTATTTGCTTGGCATTATGCCATTGATTGGTCATCCGATGCCGATGGCATGGACCGTGGTGCTAATTACCTTTTGTGCAGGGTTATTCCCTGTGGTGGGTAATTTAGTATCTAACGTGGTTATCGTCTTGTTAAGCCTCACTCATGGCTTGGCAATTAGTATTATGTCGTTGGTATGGTTGGTCAGCATTCATAAGCTTGAGTACTTTTTAAACGCGCAAATCATCGGCAATAAAATCCGCGCTAGCGCATGGGAATTACTGTTGTTTATGCTGTTATTGGAATCGACCTTTGGCATTGCAGGTCTGATTTCTGCACCGATTATTTATGCCCAAATCAAACGTATCCTCATTGATCGGGGTTGGCTGTAGGTATTTTTGGCAGTGGTATTCAGGACAACAACCAGGACAATAAAATAAATCACCTCAACAGTTGAAAAATCTAGGTAGTAACGCTATAAATAACATAACACGGCTATATTGTTACAGAAGTTTGTGGTTGAATAAAAGCCAAGCGGTTAATGCAGTGTTGACCATTTTAGATTGCTTTATTATTAACCAATTCATATAACTAACATTATTTCCTGTTTTCCCTAATTCAATGATTAAAACCTATAATGATTGAATGGATTTTTAACTTTTTTAAGGAACCCTCATGACTTCTATCGCAAATAACCACGTGGTCGAATTTAACTACACATTAAAAGACGATGAAGGTAACATCATTGACCAATCACCAACCGGTCAGCCGTTAGCTTATTTACACGGTTATCAAAACATTATCCCAGGCCTAGAGTCACAATTAGCCGGTAAAACCGTTGGTGACAAATTCACTGCAACGATTAACCCAGCTGATGCCTATGGCGAATTTGATGATGCAGCGGTACAAGAAGTACCACGTGAAAACTTCCAAGGCGTTGACAATATTCAACCTGGTATGCAATTCCAATCACAAACTGATGACGGTCACGTTATGCTAGTAACTGTACGTGACGTACAAGATGATATGGTAATCGTTGATGCTAACCACCCACTAGCGGGTAAAACACTACACTTTGACGTAGAAGTTACCAATGTCCGTGATGCTAGCCCAGAAGAGCTACAACATGGCCATGCACATGGTGCGGGTGGCCACCATCACTAATCAGTGAAATTTAGTGATAAAAAAGACTGCATAATGCGGTCTTTTTTTATGCCGAATAATTTGTTTTTACGGTTTGAAAACTTGCGTTAGATAAAGTTACACAAGGCGGTGGCAACTTACCTAATTTGAAATTTTGCTACACCCTGTGACAGCAAAATTTGGCATACTGCCTCTATCAATCGTGATTAGTATTTAGACTAATACATTGATAATAAAAGTTTTATTTTAATGATTTCTATAATTGATATAAGGACAAAAACCATGAACGAAAATACAATCCAAGGTAAATGGGAACAAGTAAAAGGTTCAGTTAAAGAAACTTGGGGTGACTTAACGGATGATGAAATCACCCAAATGGAAGGCAATC
>CALJUC010000109.1 GCA_937975585.1 uncultured Moraxella sp.
CCCTGAAGAAGCCGACGTGCTACTGATGAATACCTGCTCCATTCGTGAAAAGGCGCAAGAAAAGGTATTTTCTGAACTTGGCCGCTGGAAAAAGCTGAAACAAAAAAATCCCAATTTGGTGATTGGTGTCGGTGGCTGTGTCGCCAGTCAAGAAGGTGACAACATCCAATCCCGCGCGCCTTATGTCGATATGGTATTTGGCCCACAGACCTTGCATCGCTTGCCTGAGTTATATGAGCAATCTACCAAGCAAATGGATACCAAGCCAAAACATCGCATTGGTGTGGTCGATATCTCATTCCCAAGTATCGAGAAGTTCGACTTCTTGCCTGAGCCAAAAGTTGAAGGCTACAAAGCGTTCGTATCCATCATGGAAGGCTGCTCAAAGTATTGCTCATTCTGCGTCGTTCCCTATACGCGTGGCGAAGAAATCTCGCGTCCATTGGACGATGTATTGGCTGAGATTGACAGTCTGGCCAGCCAAGGCATTCGTGAAATTACCCTACTCGGTCAAAACGTCAATGGCTATCGCGGTGAAAAACATGATGGTACCATTTGCCGTTTTAGTGAGTTACTGCACTATGTCGCCCATGTCGATGGTATCGAACGGATTCGCTACACCACGTCGCACCCGCTTGAATTTACCGATGATATTATTGATGCGTATGCCAAATTACCAAAACTGGTGTCACATTTGCATTTACCGGTCCAAAGCGGCTCAAATAATATCTTAGCCGCGATGAAACGTAACCACACTATTGATATCTATATCGAGCAAATCCGCAAATTACGTGAGATTCGTCCTGATATGCACTTGGCGAGTGACTTTATCATCGGCTTCCCGAACGAAACTGATGAGGACTACCAAGCCACGCTCAACCTTGCCAAAGACTTGGACTTTGACCACTCGTATAGCTTTATCTACTCAAAACGTCCGGGCACGCCAGCCAGCGATTTGCCTGACAATGTTGATATGGCGACCAAAAAAGCCCGCTTGGCTGAGTTCCAAGAAGTGATTAAAGATTCTACTTGGGCGAAAACCCAAGCCATGGCGGGCCAAACCGTGCGCGTCTTGGTAGAAGAACACTCTGACCGCAACCCTGAATTCTTGATGGGCACGGCTGACAATACCCGTACCGTTATCTTCAAGGGTGCTGATGACTTGATGGGTAAATTTGTCCAAGTCCATGTGACTAAAGCCCTAAGCCCGCATTTGGTCGAAGGCGACTTGGTCGCTGTATTGGGCTAATGGATTTGATCAAATCCTTGGATTGAATCGTGGCATTGGAAATGTGGTTTATTAGTGAACATGGCAAGGTAGAGCAGACTATATCCCATGGTCAATTAGATATCTTACAGTTAACTGAGAACACCTCTAATTTTCCAATGCTTAATTGGTTATTTGATAATTTCTATAACGACCCAGTTATTTATCCCAATATTTCAAATTCACTATTTCAAAGTCACTATTTCAAAGTCACTTGCTAATGAGATACTGGCGTTAGCAAATGATTTTACATCCAAAAATCGCAAGCAATATTTACCGAGTTGTCAGGTACTGAATGAATTCTTTGGTAAGGCGTTTGCTGAAAATCAAGTTATCTATACAATTAGCGATTAGAGCTTAGTAAATTACTCAAAACTCGGTAATTAGCCGAGTTTTTTTATTTAAACAAAATATATAGGTATATCTATAAACTTTTTATACTTATAATTTTTTGCCCTAAAGTTTGCAACACTTAGGTTACGCCCCTGTTATGCAATTGTGCCCTAGAGGATTTTCACTTGTTGTTATCCAATTTATTGATTACCTTATTCCAAGTTTCCGTTATGTAAGTAATACAAGGCAATTTATCATGAGAATCACTATCAAAGGCTCGCTATTTACTATCGCATTAATTAGTGGTGTCAGCGGTTTTTCGCTACTTTCTGTAAATACAGCCTTGGCAAAATCCACCGTAGAAGAAAAAGCAACGTCAACAACTAAAGTCGCAGTTACGAAAACCAACACCAGTAAAACCACCCCAACAAAAACCAACGACATCAAAAAAACCAGTGCTAAGGCGCAAGATACGGCCAAGCTAAGCGCGGCTAAAGTTCCCACTAGTAAATCAGCCACCGCTAAAAAAACCACAGATAAAACTAGTAGCGATAAAGCAGGTGTAAAAAAAGCAGCGACGGACAAAACAGTCACTACCAAAGACAAAACCGCCAGTGCCAAAAAACCAACTCAAACTAAAACCAAAGTCGTTTATCCAAGCAAGCCTGATCCGCTACCGGAGATGACCATCGGTGAGCTTGACTGTACGCCGAGTCCGGTATCAGTAGCGTTTGATATCAAACATTACCGCTTTGCCGAAGTAAAACCTAAAGACTTGGCCAAAGTAAACGGATTTCCTGTCCACAAAGACGCGGCACCTAAGCTTAGAGCCATGTTAGCGGCGGCAAAAAAAGATGGTGTGGTTTTGAAGCTTGGTTCAGGGTTCCGTTCTGTCCAATATCAACATGACATCGTCATCCGCAAGAAAAAAGCCAAACAAGCGGAAAAAGACATCTACTATTACTCGTCACCCGCAGGCTACTCTGAACACCATACTGGTTTCGCGGTTGACTTTTCCCCGATTGATCCGAGATTTGGTAAAGATAAAAAAGGCAAAGCAACCAAAGCCTATACTTGGCTGCAAAAACATGCGCAAGAGTATGGCTTTAGTCAAACCTATACGGCAGATATCGCTAAGGCAAATGGTATTGCAGAAGAAACTTGGCATTGGAAATTTACCGATAGCCCAACCGCTCAAGCAATGCTGATTAATGCCAGCTGTTATTCGGCACCATCGACCACCACACCACCAGCGGTAACAGATAACTTGCCACAATCTTCGACAACGACGCCAACCACTGAGGCCGAACCTGTCAGTACAGATACGGTACCTGTGCCTATTCCACCAGTAGAAACCGATACGAATTTGGCAGAGCCTGAGCCCTACGTACCGGCTTTACCCTATGAATAAACGATAGCGGTTGTCTATCTGATTGCATAAACGAAAAACTGGCCAATATGACCAGTTTTTTTTAAGTTGCATGGTCGGACACGTTTAACTATCCGTTTCTTTGGTGACGCGGAGCACTTCTTCTAAAGTTGTTTTTCCCGCCAAGACTTTTTTGAGTCCATCCGCACGAATCGATGGCGTTTTGGTTCGGGCATAGCTTTCTAATTCGAACTCAGCCACTTGGCTATGAATCAATTGGCGCAATTTGTCATCGACCGGCACGACCTCATAGATAGCCGTACGACCGCGAAAGCCGGTATTGTTACATTTTTCACAACCGACAGGTTTTGGTAGCTTAATCGGACTGGTCACGCCAATTTCGCTAAAGATACTCGCTTGAGCGGCATCTGCCTCTGTCCAAGTGTGGCAATGCGGGCATAAGGTACGTACCAAACGCTGCGCGACCACGCCAATCAAGGATGATGACAATAAAAACGGTTCGACACCCATATCCGCCAGTCGTGTCACGGCACCAATTGCAGTATTGGTGTGCAGGGTGGATAACACCAAGTGACCTGTTAGCGAGGCTTGTACCGCGATGTCGGCGGTTTCTAAGTCACGAATCTCACCCACCATGACCACATCCGGGTCTTGGCGTAGCATAGCCCGCAGACTCCGCGCAAAGGTCATATCGACTTTATTGTTGACTTGGGTTTGGCCGATACCATCAAGCTGAAATTCAATCGGATCTTCTGCCGTCAAAATGTTGCGGGTATTGTCATTGAGATCCGTCAAAGCTGCATACAACGTGGTGGTTTTACCCGAACCGGTAGGACCAGTGACGAGAATAATACCATGTGGGCGGTGAATCAAGCGCTTTAACTCGGTATAGTCATTATCTGACAGACCCAAATACGTCATGTTCAGGCGACCGGCTTGCTTGTCGAGTAAACGCATCACCACACGCTCACCAAAGTTTGACGGTAGAGTCGATACACGCACATCGACTTCACGCCCCGCCAAACGCAGCGAAATACGGCCATCTTGCGGTACGCGTTTTTCGGCAATATCAAGCTTTGCCATGACCTTAATGCGCGATACCAACAGCGGTGATAACTCACGCTTAGGACTGACGATTTCTTTTAACTGACCATCAACGCGAAAGCGCACTGATAGGCGTTTTTCAAAGGTTTCAATATGAATATCTGACGCATTTAGGCGAATGGCTTCCGATAATAACGCATTAATCAGTCGAATAATCGGGGCGTCATCTTCTTGGTCCATCAAATCTTCGGTTTCTGGCACACTATCGGCCAGACTTAACAAGTCAGGATGGTCTTCAAGACCAGCAGCGATATGTTGACTTTCGCCCATATTACCGGCATAGCTCGCATTAAGTGCTTTTTCAAACTCACCACTGTCCACGACAGCGACTGACAATGGCAAAGGCAAACCACTACTGCTCGCAAATCGATTTGCCTCATTAATCGCTTCCATACTGGCCTCTGCCGTCATCAGCAAGGTTGGTGCACTGGACAAATCTTGACTGTATTGCAGCATCACTTGGTGGCGTTTGGCAAAGCTATAAGGCAAGGCGATTGGGTTTAGCATAAGACAACCAATTTTGGGTAAAAAAATAATAGGCTATTGTAGCGTAACCTAGTTACAAATGATATTTACATCGCACTTTCCCGTGCAAACTCACTGCCACAAAGGTCAGATTTTGTTATACTAATTCTCATTTTCAACTTACTGTTAAATAATGCGGTCTGTACCGCCACGAGAACGATATGACAACTGCCAATTTGATTTTGCCGAATACCCAAGACAGCTTTACCATTGGTTCGCGTACCTTTAATTCGCGTCTATTGGTAGGCACAGGCAAGTATAAAGACCTGACCGAAACCGGGGAAGCGATTGCGGCTTCAGGTGCCGAGATTGTCACCGTGGCGATTCGCCGCGTTAATATCGGCCAAAACAAGAACGAGCCAAATCTGCTCGATGTGATTTCACCAGAAAAATACACCATTTTGCCGAATACCGCCGGTTGCTTTGATGCCGAAACTGCGGTACGTACTTGTCAGCTTGCACGTGAGTTATTAGATGGTCATAACTTGGTCAAACTTGAGGTATTGGGCGATGACAAAAACCTCTACCCCAATGTTATCGAAACGGTCAAAGCCGCCAAAGTGTTAATTGATGATGGCTTTGAAGTCATGGTCTATACCTCAGATGACCCGATTGTCGCCAAAGAGTTAGAAAGCATGGGCTGTGTGGCGATTATGCCATTGGGTAGCTTGATTGGCTCAGGTTTGGGTTTACTCAACCGCCATACTTTAAGCCTGATTATCGAACAAACCAAGGTGCCGGTACTCGTTGACGCGGGTGTCGGTACGGCCTCGGATGCGGCGATTGCGATGGAATTGGGCTGTGATGGCGTGTTAATGAATACCGCGATTGCCCATGCGCAAAACCCTGTATTAATGGCCAGTGCTATGAAACATGCGATTATCGCAGGTCGTGAAGCCTTTTTGGCCGGACGTATGCCTGCGCGCTTGATGGCACAAGCCAGTTCGCCACAAACCGGGTATTTTTTCCGCTAATATTGTCAAGTAAATTTGGCTAATGCGTCATTAATCACCTTGATTTAAAAAGGAATTGTTATGCGTCTGCTCACCGCGGTTGACCAGTTATTTTTATTATTAGAAACGCGCAATCAACCCATGCATATTGGTGGGCTATTTTTATTTAAACTGCCAGATAATGCTGATGAAAACTTTGTCCATAACCTAGTACAAGAAATGATGCATAGCAAAGCACCGCCCACGTTCCCATTTAATCAGGTGTTGCATCATTCGTTATTTTGGAAAACTGACCCTGACCTTGAACTTGAGCAGCACTTTCGCCATATAGCATTGCCGCAGCCTGCGCGCATTCGCGAATTGTTGGTTTATATCTCACAAGAGCATGGCAAGCTGCTCAATCGTGCCGAGCCGATGTGGGAATGTCATATTATTGAAGGTATTGAAGGCAATCGCTTTGCCTTGTATTGCAAACTGCATCATTCATTGGTCGATGGCGTGGCGGCAATGCGTTTGGTCAAAAAATCCTTGTCTGAGTCACCCACTGAACGGACGAATCTGCCGATTTGGTCGTTGATGACGCGCTACCGTCACCAAATCGATAGCTTAATTCCGGATAACAAAAGCCTTAGCCATATTGTCAAAGAACAGCTATTCGCTTTGCCACCGGTCATACGTGAGTTGGGTAAAAATGTGGTTGAGCGCTTTAACCACAATTACATTGGCACGACTGAAGCACCCGATAGTATCCTTAATCAACCTATTTCTAGTGCGCGAAGAGTATCCGCACAAGGTTATGAATTGGCGCGTTTTCAAGCGATTGGTAAACACTTTAATGTCACGCTCAATGATGTGGTGCTTGCGGTTTGTTCCGGTGCGTTACGCCGCTATTTATTGGACATGAATGCCTTACCAAAAAAACCGTTAATTGCCTTTGTGCCACTGTCATTGCGCGAAGATGATAGTAGCGCTGGCAACCAAGTCACCTTTATTTTAGCCAATCTTGGTACCCATCTAAGTGACCCGGTAGAGCGTCTAACCGTCATCAATGGCAGTACCAAAAACAGTAAAGGCCGTTTTGCGCGCATGCGCCAAGCGTCATCTATTATTTATAGCGGTGTGGTATATAGCCGTGCCGCATTGCAGATTGTCACTGGCTTATTCCCTGAATACCGTAGCTTTAACTTGGTGATTTCGAATGTGCCCGGTTCACAAAAAACCTTGTATTGGCAAGGCGCTGAACTCCAAGACCTTTACCCGCTTTCGATTGTGCTCAATGACCAAGCGCTTAATATCACGCTTTGCACCTATGTCGATAAGATTGAGTTTAGTCTGGTCGCTGATAGCCACGTACTACCAAAAATCCAACGCCTACTGACCTATTTTGAAGATGAATTACAAAGCTTTGAACAGGTAATAGCAAGCAGCAAACCTTGATACACTTTCTCATAGATAGCTTTGTCTAAAAATTTTAACAACAAAAAAGGTGGCTACGTTCAACGTACCACCTTTTTTCTTCTCTAATGTTATAGTCAAATAAATTCATTTTAAGACAAGGAAAGCGAACGCAGATATGAGAAGCACTGCTTCGCAAGGTAGTACAGCAAGCGAGCTTGACGCAGTATTAAACTGAATTTAAAAGACTATAGTTAATGATTTAAGATTTTAGACAAGAATGCCTTCGCACGATCACTGTGCGCGCCGCTAAAGAACTCATCACGGCTACAGTTTTCGACGATATGCCCCTCATCCATAAAGATAATTCGGCTTGCCACTTGGCGCGCAAAACCCATCTCATGGGTCACACACATCATGGTCATCCCTTCTTTTGCCAGACCCACCATAACATCCAGTACTTCTTGAATCATCTCAGGGTCAAGTGCTGAGGTCGGTTCATCAAATAGCATCGCGATTGGGTCCATACTAAGCGCGCGCGCAATCGCGACACGCTGCTGCTGACCACCTGATAACTCAGCCGGGAATTTTTTGGCATGGGCAGACAACCCCACACGGTCGAGATAATCGAGGCCCTTACGCTTGGCGTCTGCTTCGCTGCGACCTAGCACCTTGATTTGTGCTAAGGTCAAGTTATCGGTAATCGACAAGTGCGGGAATAAGTCAAAGTGCTGGAACACCATACCCACACGGCTACGCAATTTGGGTAAATTGGTCGCTTTATCGCCGACCGATGTACCATCGACAATGATTTGACCTTGTTGAAAAGGCTCAAGCGCGTTGACGGTCTTAATCAAGGTGGATTTACCACTACCCGAAGGACCACAGACCACGACCACATCGCCCTTATGAATATGAGCGGTACAATCAGTCAATACCTGAAAATTGCCATACCATTTGCTGATATTGTCAATATTAATCATAATCTCTGGGCTAGCGTGGCCAGAATTCGATACCAAACCACCAAACTCATTAATCCACGTTGTTTCATCAATACGGGTAACAACTGCCATGTTTTTATCCTTTTTAAAATTTGTCTTAGCTTAGCGACTGGCGATACGATAACGTTGCTGTAAGCGATTAACCAAGGTCGATGCGGTCAAACTAATGATAAAGTACACCGCACCCGCGCCCAAGATATAAGGCGTTAATAAGCCCATTAAGTCACCACGCACATAAGCCGCGCGGAAGAAGTCGACCAAACCAATCGAGAATACCAATGTCGTATCTTGGAACAAAATAATCGACTGCTGTAATAACAACGGAAACATCTTACGAAACGCTTGCGGCAACACGATATAACGCATGATTTGGCCATACGTCATGCCCAAGGCTTTCGCGGCATTGACCTGACCTTTGCCAATCGACTGGATACCTGCGCGTACTACCTCAGAAAAATATGCCGCCTCAAACACCATAAACGCGACCACACATGAGGTAAACGCGGTATCTAAGGTTAAATAGGTACCTGTAATCAGGTTATACAACATCGGTACGGCAAAATAAAACCATAGTAGCACCAATAGCAAAGGTACTGACCGGAAAAAGTTAACATATAACTTAGCCGGTACGGCAAGCCATGGTTTGCCGGATAAGCGCATCAACGCTAACACAGTTCCGAGGACTAAGCCGCCTATAATCGCTAATACCAACACTTTTAGTGTGGTCATCAAGCCGCCCATCAATGCAGGCATGGCAATTTGTAATTCATTCATTATGCCTCACCCCCGTCAATCTGGCCTTTGATACGTAAGCGCTTTTCGAGCTGCCCCATCAAGAAGATTAACACCAAGTTAAATAACAAATAGATAATCGTGGCATAAGTATATACTTCGAGATTATTTTGCGTATATTCGCTGATGGTTTTGGTTTGGCTAATCAACTCAGTCACACCCACCAATGAAGCAACCGAGGCGTTTTTAAAACAGTTGGTCAGCTCAGAGCTCATCGGCGGTAAAATCACCCGAAATGCCTGTGGCAATATAATATGTCGATATGCTTGTGGTAAGGAAAAGCCCAGTGCATAGGCCGCATTCGACTGACCTTTTGACAGTGATTCAATACCCGTACGCACTTGCTCCACAATTCGCGCGGCGGTAAATAAACCCAAGCCAATACTGGCAGAAATAACCGCTGATGTATTCGGGCTTAAGTCTTGAAACCACCATTTTTGTAGCTCAGGTGTCAACCACGTTGGCACCACATAGAACCAAAAAAACAATTGAATCAACAACGGAATATTACGAAACACACTAACATACACGGTACCAATGGTACGTGCGGTTTTATTCGGCAAGGTACGCATAATGCCCAAAATCGTACCAATCACCAAAGCAATTAGCCAACCTGCACTACCAATGACTAATAACCAACCAAAGCCAGTTGCCAGCCACTGCCAGTACACCTCTGAGCCTACGCCCGTCGGTTGCAGCAACACGCCCCAATTCCAACTATAATTCATGTAACCCCCAATTTTGCAAACACCACATGGGTTTGGGAAAAAAAATAAGACTGACGTCCTCATCACCAAGCGTGGCTGAATTCGTCAGTCTTACTCGCTATCGCCTACTTAGACAACAGCAAACGCTGTTATTTTGTTACTGAAGCTGCAGCCACACCTGAAGCAATCGCCTTGCTCACATTGCTTGCTACCGCTGTCACGGCATGCGGTTGTGCGCCATCATGTGGATTCGCCAATAAGTTCTTTAGGTTATCTGACATGGTAAAGTTCATGTTGACATTCTTCGGTGGGATTGGGCTCATGAACCACTTGTTGTAGATTTGGTTGATTTCGCCTGACGCATAAGTTGCTTTTAGCGTGTCATCAACAAGTTTCTTAAATGCAGTATCACCTTTACGTACCATACAACCATAGATTTCAAATGATTGTGGTGTACCCACGATTTCCCATTTGCTTGGATCTTTGGCTTTGGCTTTTTCACCAGCCAATAAGACGTCATCCATCATAAAGGCAGCCGCACGACCGCTTTCAAGCATCAAGAAAGACTCGCCGTGGTCTTTGGCCGATACGATATTGATACCAAGTTTTTTGTCTTCATTGAGTTTTTTGATAAAACGCTCAGAGGTTGTACCCGCGGTGGTCACCAAGGTTTTGCCTTTTAGGTCAGCAAAATCTTTGATACCCGAATCTTTAGCGGTTAGTAAACGCGTGCCAATCTCAAAGAAACCCACTGAGAAGTCAACTTGCTTTTGACGCTCTTCGTTGTTGGTGGTCGAGCCACATTCCAAGTCAACTGTACCGTTTTGTACCAATGGAATACGCGTTTGTGAAGTGACTAGGTTATAGCGCACTTTCAGGTTCGGCATATTTAGTTCTTTTTTGACGGCATCGACGACTTTTAGTTGTAGGTCATGCGCGTAACCCACTGGCTGATTTGGGGTATTGGCAATATACGAGAATGGGATTGAGGAGTCACGATAGGCTAACACAATCTCGCCTGATTTTTTGATTTTGTCTAATGTGGCTTCACTGGTGGTGGCAGCCGGTTGGCTAGCATTTCCCGCCGCATTATTGTCTGGGGTTTTATTACAAGCGGTTAAACCCAATGCCAACACAGCCAATGTGGCAGCAGCAAGTGGCTTGACGCCAGTACGAGTGGTAAATGTCATGGTCATCATTGATTTCCTTGTTGTATGATGAAGATGCAAAGATTGGGGGGATTTACCAGTCTTAATCAGATGGCTGTCCTTGCCCATTTCCATATTTGCTGCTGATAAAGCAACGAATGACTCGATACCTCGGCTTGTTATTAATCTTCTTGTCGACAAATTATATACAGGCTTTCGAGTCAATATAAACTTTATAGTAAATGAGTTTTCTACTCAGTGACAATAGGTAAATACAAATTTTTTTTTGCCCATTAATAACCAATAGATTAAAACATTGATTATATTGGTATATTTGTATGTTTCTATCTAAAATGAACTGTATGGATGGTTAAATTATTGACGATTTTCTACGCAATAGTTAACGATTATTTAGTTATCTTGCCAAGATTTGATAGTCAATGATAGCCAAACCCAGAATATACTTGCGCCTACCCACTGCATAATTTCATCGTAAGCTTGGTTGTTATTTCGACTATTTGACTCCATATTAAGCCCAATGTTAAACCCAATGTTAAGCTTGGGCGCGAAACATCATGATACATCACGATGTCGTCTTAATCTTCACGCCCAAAAAAATTTTTATAACATTCTTGAGTACTTTTTATGACCGAATCTCAACACCCTAGTTTTGACCAAATCCTAGACAACCCAACCGTTGGCGAGTCACTTGACAGCCGTCAACGTTTTTTTATTGAAAACAGCCCAGTGCGTGGCGATGTGGTACACCTCGCTGACAGTTATCGCCAAGTTATCGCACAAAAAGATTATCCAGTCGCACTGCAAAAGCTATTAGGTGAAATGTTAGTCGCAGCCAGTCTTTTGATTGGTACGTTAAAGATTGACGGTCGATTATCCATTCAATTGCAAAATGCCGATGCGGCTGACGATGGCAGCGCTGCATTAAAATGGGCGATGGCAGAGTGTGACAGCCATGGCCATATTCGTGGCTTGGCGGATTGGGCGGGTAATTGGCAAAACCTGACCAGTGCCAATGATGCCTTTGCCACCTTAGGCGCAGTCGGTCAAGGCGTGCTGTTTATCAACGTACAACCGGATGCCAAATTTGGGGTGCAAGCTGAAGGTTATCAAGGGATTGTCGAGCGCGTTGCCGATAACTTGGCAGACTGTTTATCACATTACCAAAAACAATCGGTGCAAATTCCGACCTTAATTAACTTAGCCGCTGACAGTGAGCAAGCCGGTGGTATCTTACTACAGCTATTGCCGCGTACCTCTGAAGAAGAACGCCAACAGGTGGATGAGGATTTGTTCCCTCGTTTGACCCTCTTGACCAAGACCCTTAAAGCGGAAGAATTGACCCAACTACCGGCCAGTGAAATATTATATCGCCTATATCACGAAGAAGAAGTAGTGACCGCTGAGCCAGTGGTATTAAGCTTTGCTTGTACCTGCTCTGCGGAAAAAAGCGCCAGTGCGATTTTCCAGTTGGGTGAAGCACAAGCCTTAGAAATCGCTGATGAGCATGGCGGTGCAATTGCGTTAGACTGTGGCTTCTGTGGGACAGTTTATAAGTTTGACCAACAAGATATCAAAGCACTATTTGCTGAATAATGGTCGCTGAATAATGGCTAACTAGACTCATCTCACTAGATTAATTGTTTCGCGCTACAAATCGTTAATCAGTAAGATTAGTTACTTAACACCATGTTTTTGCTATATAAAACAAACCAAAGTTACGCATTAACTTTGGTTTTTTATTGGCTGATTTGTTATCTTGTTTTTATCAATGTTGTGATTACTGATGAGACAAGGCTAAATTTATTTAGTAAGTTTTATCATAATCCAACATTGATACCATTATGCAATGCAATAACTGCGTTTTAATCAATAAGCTGTAATCAAAAATTTATTGAAAAAATAACAATTTAAAAAAAGGACAGCATTATGACTATCGCCAAGAATATTGAAATCAGTAGTAGTTCAACTGTCAGTTTTGAAGACGCGATCAAACAAGGTATCGCCCAAGTCAACAAAACCGTTAAAAACGTTGAAGGTGCGTGGATTAAAGAACAAAAAGTACGCATCAAAGATGGTAACATTACCGCGTATAACGTGATGATGATTATTAGTTTTGTGGTCGAAGATGATAATACTGATTTACAATAAGCGTATTAACTGTCTAAATCACGAATAAAAAAAGGTCTAACATCAAGTTAGACCTTTTTTTATGGGATATAAGATGAGCGTTATTCTTCAACCCATTTTCCTTTGCGATAGACTAACGCAAATTTGGTTGCTTTGCCGTCTTTTTCTGAGCCAACATATTGCTCGGCATTCTTGCGGCTCCAACGTAAAATCGTTGGGTGACCGTCATTATCGGTGTCCGGTGCGCTCATAATATAATGGAATTTTTCTTCCAGTTTCTCCTGAATGGCGCGCAATTCACTGACTTTGGGTGGGCGGGTTTCGCGAACTTTCGGGAACTTTGACGCTGCCAAGAATAGACCGGCTGCGCCTTCACGCAAGATATAATGGTCATCGAAACGTTGTGAGCGTAACTCCGGCATGTCAATCGGTGTCATACGCGGTGGTGCAGCATCACCATTTTTTAAGACCTTACGCGTGTTGTCACATGACTGACAAGCAAAGTAGGCACCAAAGCGGCCGGTTTTTAGCTCCATTTCGCCATCACATTTGTCGCAAGGAATAGTCGGTACATCGCCTTTTCCGGCAACTTCGAATACGCCTTTTTCGAGCAAATAGCCGCTACAGTCGGGGTTATTACCACAGACATGCAACTTTAAACCACCATCGACAATATAACCATCCATCGCGGTATGGCAGATAGGACAGCGTTTTTTCTCAAGTAACGCCACGACTTCATCGTTATTGGTGTCATCGTCTTCTAAGCCTTCAGCCTTACTCGCTTGCGCTGTCTGACTGGCAAATGCTTCAACAGGCATCAGGTTTTTGGTGCCTTTACAGCGCTCTTTGGGTGGCAGATTATAACCGGTACAACCCAAGAATACGCCCGTTGAGCCGGTACGAATCTGCATGGGGCGACCGCATAGGTCACAATGCACATCCGGCACATCAGTCGGATCATTGGGCTTCATACCGTCTTTTTCTTTGGCATTCTCAAGCTTGGTTTTAAAGTCGCCATAGAAGGTATCAAGCACGTTTTTCCACTGCTGTTGACCTTCGGCCACTTCGTCGAGTTTTTCTTCAAGCCCTGCGGTGAAGTCATAGTCCATCAGGTCAGGGAAGCTATTGACCAAGCGGTCAGTGACGATATCGCCCATTTTTTCGGCAAACAGGCGCTTATTCTCTAGGCGTACATAACCACGTTCTTGGATAGTCGAGATAATCGAAGCATAAGTTGACGGACGACCGATACCGCGTTTTTCCAATTCTTTGACCAAACTGGCTTCGGTATAACGTGCCGGTGGTTTGGTAAAGTGTTGGCTCGGGTCGATGTTATCAACGGTTAATTTGTCGCCAACTTTAACATCCGGCAGCAAGGTATCTTCATTTTTGGCCGGTGGCTGTACACGGGTATAACCATCAAAGGTCATCACGCGGCCTTTGGCTTTTAGCTCGACATCACCAGCGTTAACGGTCAAGGTCATCGACTGATACTGGGCAGGCGGCATTTGACAGGCCACAAACTGACGCCAAATCAACTCATATAGACGCTGTGCATCGCGTTCCATATCGCGTAGGCTCGATGACTGGATATGCACATCAGAAGGACGAATGGCTTCGTGCGCCTCTTGCGCATTTTGTTTGTTGCCATACACATTGGCACTTTTTGGTAAGTACTTATCGCCATACTGCTGACCGATAAAACCACGTACACTGTTCAATGCGTCTGCTGATAAAAAGGTGCTATCGGTACGCATATAGGTGATATGACCCGCTTCATACAGACGTTGAGCTAACATCATGGTTTTTTTCACGGGGAAACCCAGACGCGTACTTGCTGCTTGCTGTAACGTCGAGGTAATAAACGGCGCACTCGGACGTGATTGGGTCGGTTTTTGCTCACGGTCAGCGACCATAAAATCAGCTTGTTGTAGCTTGGCAACGACTTGCTCGGTTTCAGCTTGGTTTTTTAACGCCAATGTCTTACCGGCTTGTTTGACCGCTTCTAAGCGAATAGGTTCAGCCTGAAACTGTTCGCTATGGCTATCGACATGAATTTCCCAGTATTCAACAGGTTCAAAGGCACGAATTTCGCGCTCGCGCTCGACCACTAGACGTGTGGCGACTGACTGCACACGGCCGGCTGATAGGCCACGCGCGACTTTTTGCCATAACAGTGGTGACACCATAAAGCCCACGACCCGGTCAAGGAAACGTCGTGCTTGCTGTGCATTGACTCGGTCATAGTTGAGCTTGGTTGGCTGCTTAAACGCATCGGTTATCGCGTTTTTGGTGATTTCGTTAAATACCACGCGGCTATATTTGCTATCGTCACCGCCAATCACTTCTTTTAAGTGCCAAGCGATCGCTTCCCCTTCTCTATCCAAGTCGGTCGCGAGATAGATTTCATCAGCGTCTTTGGCAAGGGCTTTGAGTTCTTTGATGACTTTGGTTTTGTTAGGCAAGATTTCGTATTTGGCTGCCCAGCCATGCTCAGGGTCAACCCCCATACGGCGCACAAGCGCTTGCTGGGCCTTTTGTTCTTTGGTCAAATCAGCATCGGCTGCTTTGTCTGTGGTACCACTACCAGATACAGGTAAGTCACGCACATGACCCACGCTCGAACGCACAATGTAATTGTTACCCAAGTATTTATTGATGGTTTTGGCCTTAGCGGGCGATTCGACAATGACCAATGCTTTGCCCTTCCCCGAAGTCGAGGTTTTGTCGGTGGCAGCTGCGGCTGTTTTTTTGGCAGCAACTTTTTTGGCAGGGGTTTTGGGTTGGGCAGCTTTGCTCATGTTATTTTTTTCACAAATAGGTCAATGAATCTTAATGTAATATAAGTCGTTAAGTTTGAATGGCTAGCCATTTTGCACTAGATTAGCCAGTTGTTGCAATTGAGTTTTTAAGGTAATTAGGTCTTTTTCGCGGTTTTCAAGGTTGGCAGGCCGGCCAAGCTCGATATTTTCATGCCAGTATAGGCAGATAAAATTGGCTTTGGCCGATAAGCCTTGCGCGCCAGTGGCAATACTCGGTGGCAACCCGACCGGACGCTTATCTAAAGCAAAGTTGGCCGGATGATTTCCTGTATAGGGGCGCCACTCGCCATCAATAATTTGATAATCGCAGGGCTGCATGGTGCCACCCTCGATAACCAAGCCATATTGGGCAATCATACCTTTGCCCTTGTCGGTAGCGACATTACCGCCTTTACCAACCAGCCAACTTGGGCAAGCCACCAACTTCGGCTGTAGTCCTAACCTACGAGCAGCCATGCGTAATTCATCCAAAAACCGCTCACTCGTATTGGGCTTGAGCCCCATCACGCTTCCTGCAATAAACAATACAATCGCTACGGTAATCCACGTGCCCATAAGTTAGTTACTCGTACCAGTTTGAGGTATTATGTTTTTTTTGTGGGTTTTTGGCATTGGTGTCTTTGGCTGAGCTTTCATCCGCCAATAATACCTCAAAAATTGGATCCCACTGTGCCTGCATATCTCGGTACGGTTTTTGGTGCTTATCAAACACGGTTAAGCCATTCTCTGCAAGCAGCTGATAAATACTACGCTCTGATACCCACATCACAGGCTGTTGGCCGATATCATCAAATAAATCAATGACCTTATCAGTCGGTTCACCGTGTTCAAAAAACTGACTACGCACACGATTGGCCACCAGCATAATCTCAACTTTACCTTTGCGTACACGCTTGATATCTTGTAGGTTTTTCAAAAAACGCTTGGTACTTTCGATATCGAAGAACGATGGCAACACAGGAACAATCACCAGTTTTGACTCGGCAATCAGTTGCTCGGTTTTTTCGCTCGACATGGCGCCCTGCCCATCGATAATCAACCAGTCATCTTTGCCCAATTCATTCTTAACGGCCTTGGGTAATTCGCCGATATCATCTTCATCACGCCAGTCAATACCTAAGATTGGGGCGGCATCTTTTGGGCGAAGTTTTAGCCATTGTAGGCTCGACTTTTGAGGGTCGGCATCGGCCAAGGCGACGTGTTTGCCCTCGGGGGTTAAGCGATTGGCCAAGGCCGCCGCTAAGGTCACCGCAAGCGTGGTTTTGCCACAACCACCTTTTTGGTTAGCAATTAAAATTTTTTGCATGAGAAATCCTAAAGACAGAAGTGTTTTATATAGATATCTGATAAGCCTAACAAATATTTGCAAGTTGTTAAATGCTTTTACACAAATAATCTGTTAAATTAGTCTGATAGCGCAAAACTTAGCGCATTATCATTACAAAATGAGGTGCAAGATGCAAAAACTCATGCTAAGCGGGATTATGGCGGCCAGCGCCCTGATAATAACAGGCTGTGCAACCACCAGTGGGCTAAAGCCCGAACAATGTAAAACTGGTGATTGGCAAGCGATTGGTTACCAAGATGGTCTGATGGGTCGTGATGCCAATTATATCACACGTCATACCGACCGCTGCGGTAAAGTGGGTGTCGCACCCAACCAGCCATTATGGGAACAAGGGCGCCAAGAAGGTTTAAAACGTTATTGTACGCCATTACGCGCCTATCAGCTTGGCCGTGAAGGTATCGCCTACAATAATGTATGCCCTGCTGACCAAATGCTTGAATTACTCAAAGCCCATGACGAAGGTAACTACTATTATCAGCTGAATCAAAGTTGGGATTATTTTAATTACGGTTATGACCCGTTTTGGGGTGAACGTTGGTGGGGCTCACCATTTTATAGTGGCTACCCGTGGGGTCGGTTCGCGCCCTTACCCTACCCACGTGTCGTGCCAAATTATGTACCTAGCACCCCAAAAAGCGGCACCCAAAAAATTGCGCCCGCGCCTCAAGGCAATGCACCGGTCACAACGGCACCGGATGCCAAGACCCAGTCAGGTAAATAACGGTTAATTTTGAAACATAACAAAAAGGGTAAAACCATAACGTCTTACCCTTTTTTTATTGCTTAGCTTTAGCGATTAACTAGACTAAATCAACGGATTAATCGTTGGGATTTTATTGTTTGCGTTATTAGAGTTACTAGCAGGGTCAAAGGTTTGTACCTCAGGGGTTACGGGTACGCCTTTTTGCTGTAAGCTTTCGCTGATTTGCCCTGACTGGATATGTTGACCGCTAAACACACTGGTCTTGTCATCACGATTTAGGGTTAACTTTTCAAAATCAAACAAATCTCTATCCGCCAACTGACTTGGCGCAACATTTTGCAATGCGCCAAAAATCGAATCCAAGCGTTTTGGATACTTGGTATCCCACTCGCGCAGCATGTCGTTAATCATCGCACGCTGTAAGTTTTCTTGGCTGCCGCATAGGTTACACGGGATAATCGGGAACTGCTTATAGTTGGCGTATTTAATGATGTCTTTTTCTTCCACATAAGCCAATGGGCGAATGAGCACGTTTTGTTCATCATCCGACAACAGCTTTGGCGGCATGGCTTTTAGGCTACCACCGTGGAATAAATTCAAGAAAAAAGTCGCCATGATATCATCGCGGTGGTGACCCAAGGCAATCTTGGTCGCACCAATTTGCTTGGCAAAGCCATACAATGAGCCACGACGCAACCGCGAACACGCCGAGCAATAGGTTTTGCCCTCTGGGATAATTTGCTTAACCACGCTATAGGTGTCTTTTTCAAGAATATAGTATGGGATGCCGTTAGCTTCTAGGTAATTTGGCAATACTTCTTCGGGATAATCGGGCTGTTTTTGGTCAAGATTGACCGCGACCACATCAAAGTTAATCGGTGCAATACGCTTCAAGAACAGCAAGATATCCAGCAAGGTGTAGCTATCCTTACCGCCTGATACGCACACCATGACCACATCGCCCTCTTCAATCATGTTGTAGTCGCGAATCGCCCACGATACCAGTTTACGCAGCTTTTTTTGTAGCTTACGAAAGCGTACCGAGTTTACCCCATTGTCGACATTTTCAACGGTATCATTGTCCACTGACGCCTCATCGGCTTGGCTGTCGTCTGCCATCAAGTCTTGATAGTTGTCATCATCGCTAACGCTTGCGAGGGCATTAGACAAAGCAGATGGGGTAAGATTGGGTTGAAGCAAATCAGGGCTTGAGGTCATACGCTACCTTTAAAAAATCTGATAAACAAGTCATATAGACTGGCACGGACACGCCTTTTTTATCGTCAAAAAAAAGACGCTTGCACGATGCAAACGTCTATTATACCTCAAAAATTATGCTAGCTGAAAACTTGCCCTAAAACATTGCTTTAATACGGTCGAGCAAGCTCATTTGGCGTTTTTCATATTCTTCCTGTGCTTCTTTGAGCGCTTGTTCTTGCTTCACGTCTTTAAGTGTGCGTTCTGGGAACAAAGATAACTGGCCATCACCACGATAAAAGTTACCCTCTTGGTAGGATTGATAAGCATGACGGGCAAGCACATTGATAACAGATGCTAACGGCAATGCGATTAACATCCCAACGATACCGGCTAATTGCGCGCCCGCCAGTACCGCAAAGATGACCCATAACGGTGATAAGCCGATTTTATCGCCCAATAATAGCGGCTGTAAAATATACCCCTCAACCGCTTGTCCGACCATAAAGGCACCGACAATCAAACCAATATGCACCCAATCGAGGCCAAACTGGAAAAACCCCGCGATAATCGCAGCAATAAAGCCCAAGGTAAAACCCAAATACGGCACAAAGCTCGCCAATCCGGCAATCATACCGATAATCAGACCGACTTTGAGTCCAATCAACTGTAGCTGCACCGCATAAGTCAGACCGAGTAGCACCATCACTAACAACTGCCCTTTCAAAAACGACATCAAGGCGG
The DNA here is from genome assembly GCA_937975585.1 of uncultured Moraxella sp. Classification (GTDB taxonomy): domain Bacteria; phylum Pseudomonadota; class Gammaproteobacteria; order Pseudomonadales; family Moraxellaceae; genus Faucicola. The sequence goes on from CALJUC010000109.1 coordinate 19,578, forward strand.
CATCACTTTCTTTGGCAATCTCATACACGGTGGGGACATAGCGATTGGGAATCGCATGGCGCATTTGGTACAGTCTCTCATCCCAGTTGTACAAGAAATAAAACATCAAGATAGGTACCAACACAATCATACCAGCGACATTGATAATCCCGACACCCGAGAGCAGTAGATTGGTAAAAAATGAACTGGCATCGGTAATGTTATAGTTTTCTTTGAGATAATCGACCAAGCTTTTCGACATATCTCGAACTTCAAGCACCGGCAAGCGTATCGGTGTATGTGAACGTACCCACCCTCGAATCGTGTTATTGTAATAATCAATCACCGTTGGCATATACTTCCAAGCATCTTGGATTTGGTTCCATGCCAGCGGCAAAAGCCACCAAAGTATCAATCCGACACCCAAACCAATGCTCACATAAACCAATAAAATCGCCACCCAACGCCGCAGATGGAACTTATCCTGTAGCTTTTGTACCAACGGATTAATGGCATATGCCAAGATAAATGCACTCAAAAAAGGGATGATAATTGGCTTAAGTAAATATAAAATATAAAGAAAAACACCAATCGCCACCAAAATAAATAGCCTGCGAAAAAATGGGTCGATTTGGTATGGCTGACGATTAAATTGCGGCATAGCATTCCTCAAACATCAATGACGCAAACCGCGCCATTCAATAAACATTGTTATTATCCTCTTTATTCAGGCAATTTTAGGGCTTTTGCTAAAAATAGATAGCCTAAAATGCACAATTTATACAAAACATTCGTTTAATTAAAAAATCCTAGCCGCGTTCTGTGTGCCACTGGGCGATTGGCTTTCCTTTTTTTGCCAATTTTGGGTATAATGCCTAACATTATATTCAAGATTTTTGACCGTTTGCTCACTGATTTTTACAGGATTGCCATGACCGCACAAACTCCCCAAACTTCTCTTAGCTACAAAGATGCTGGCGTTGATATCGATGCTGGTGAAGCCCTGGTTAGCCGTATCAAATCGGTCGCCAAAGCCACCACTCGCCCTGAAGTTGTCGGTGGCTTGGGTGGTTTTGGGGCATTGTGCCGTATTCCAACCGGTTACAAATCACCGTTATTGGTGTCAGGGACCGATGGCGTGGGCACCAAATTAAAATTGGCCTTACAATTGAACCAACACGACACTATCGGCCAAGACTTGGTTGCTATGTGTGTGAATGATTTGCTTGTGTGTGGTGCTGAGCCATTGTTTTTCTTGGACTACTATGCAACTGGTAAACTTGACGTTGATACCGCAGCGACTGTGATTGCCGGTATTGGCGATGGCTGTAAACTCGCCAACTGTGCCTTGATTGGCGGTGAAACGGCTGAAATGCCAGGTATGTACCAAGACGAAGATTATGACTTGGCTGGTTTCTGTGTGGGCGTGGTTGAAGAAGCAGAAGTTATCACAGGTGCTAATGTGGCAAATGGTGATGTACTTATCGGTATCGCCTCAAGCGGCGTGCATTCAAACGGTTACTCATTGGTTCGTAAAGTCATCGAAGTCTCAGGCGCAGACGTTGCGAATGAGCAACTAGACGGCAAACCATTAAAAGACGTGTTAATGGCACCGACTAAGATTTATGTTAAATCAATCCAAGCCCTACAAAAAACCTTGGGCAATGCCAACCTACACGCCATGGCACATATCACAGGCGGTGGCTTAACCGAAAACTTACCACGTGTACTACCAGAGAACTTAACCGCGCAAATCGATGTGAACTCTTGGACGTTCCCACCGGTATTCCAATGGTTACAACAAAACGGCAACATCGCACAAAGCGAAATGTACCGTACCTTTAACTGTGGCGTTGGTTTTGTGGTCGTTGTCCCTGCGGACAAAGCGGATGAAGCGATTAACGTATTGAATGACAATGGCGAAACTGCTTGGAAACTTGGCCAAATCGTTGAACGTACTGGCGATGCGGTAACTTATCCATAAGTCATATTCTCATGTCTTATTAATGGATAGGGTGCGTTATTCGCACCCTTCTATTTTTTTACTTGGTTTTAACTAGTTTTAACTGGTTTTTTCCTTTCTAGTTTTTTCTACTCTGTTACTTGATAAGTTCCTGACGTCATGACTACACAACCTTTAAAAATCGCTGTTCTCGTTTCTGGTAATGGCAGTAATTTGCAAGTCCTCATCGACAAAATGCAATCTGACCAATTGCCGATTGAGATTGTTGGCGTGATTAGCAACAAGGCCGATGCTTATGCGTTAACCCGCGCCCAAACCGCCAATATCGCCACGGCTGTTATCGACAAAGACGAACATGGTAAACGCTACACCCGCCAAGGCTTCGAGCAAAAAGCCCTTGAACAGCTGAGCGATTGGCAACCTGATTTGCTAGTACTGGCAGGCTTCATGCGTATCCTAACACCGCTATTTATTGACGGTGTCACCGATGGTATGCAAATCCCGATGATTAATCTACACCCATCGCTCCTGCCAAATTATAAAGGCCTTGATACCCACAGCCGCGTAATAAAATCAGGCGAGCGTCTACATGGCTGTAGCGTGCATTTGGTCAATAGTGAATTGGATGCCGGTGCCGTCATTGCCCAAGCCGTGACCCATGTATTACCGCATGAAAATGCAGACCAACTACAACAGCGCGTCCATCAGATGGAATATCAACTGTTACCCATGGTGGTCGGGCTATTTGCGCAGAACGTGGTACAGGTCAACCAAGGTCAACTGACCAATCAGTTAGGCATGAGCTTACCGCTAAAACTGTTACTCTAAACCCTTAGCTTAAAAAATAGCCCATAAAAAAACGGCTACCTGATGTTATTCAAGTAGCCGTTTTTTGGTTTAGATGATTAAGCGACTTTTAACCAAGTCAGTATCAAAATCACTAGAAATAAATAGCGCCCTACCCACACATTATCCAAAAATGCTTTAAAGCACAGCTGTCTATCGTAGGTCAAACACTGTTTGTTTTGCCAAATAAACATCGCAATGACCGGCAATAATGGCACAACTGACCAAATGCCAACGGTATCTGCAAAATAATGCCAAAACACCGGCGCCATGCACAGCAAAAACACACCTTGTAACAGCGAGATAATCAGCACATCATGTTTGCCAAACAAAATCGCGGTCGATTTGACCCCAATTTTTAAATCATCCTCACGGTCTGCCATCGCATATTGGGTATCATACGCCACGGTCCACGCCATATAGCCGATAAACAGCAACCAAGCCCAAAAATCTACTTGTGCTTGTCCCGTGACCACGGACGATACCGCGACATAAGCCATCGGAATACCCCAACCAAATGCCGCAGCTAAAAACACCTGTGGCAAATGGGTAAACCGCTTCATAAAGGGATAAATAAACGCCAGTGCCACCCCGCCAAACGACCAAATAAATACATCAATCGGCAAAAACACCAATAAGCAAACACTAATCCACGACAAGACCAAAAACGCCCAAACCGCTTCACGCCCGCTTAACCGACCATCCGCCAATGGTCGCGTCTTGGTACGTGCCACATGACCATCCACTTTACGATCAGCAAAGTCATTAATCGCACAGCCTGCTGCGCGCATCAAGGTAGCGCCAACAAAGAAAATAACCACCACATGCCAAGGTGGCAACTGCCCGACCTCAACACCGGCCAAAAAAACCGCCCACAGCGTTGACCAAAGCACCAGTTCAATACCGACTGGCTTGTCAAAACGGGTCAAATGAATATAGGCTTGTAATTTGTTCCTAAAGGACAGGCTAGGGCTAGGATTCGTTATCATAGGCTAACATCCGATCAATTAGCGGATACCAAATTGGTAAAATTATTTGTTAATTATAGCTGTACACCAACAATTAATAGTCGATAGTTGAGTAAAACCCCTGCATCATCTTTTAAATAAGTACGCAATGTTGCGGTTTCAATAGCAGGTTGAGCCGCGACAGCACCGCCCATTTGCTTCAGCCCATGCAGCAAGCTTTTGAGATTGGCATACTCATGGCTAAATTCTTGTGTGAACTGATACAGATAATAGCCGTGATGGTTTGCCACTAACGCATCAAGCTGTGTTTGCCAATCATTTTCGGCTAAAAATGGATAAATCGGCAATTTTGGAAACCGCTGCGCCACCGCTGACAAAGAACCAGCGACTGGAATCGCCAAGTGTAACTGACCATTTGGTTTTAACACACGAGCAAGCTCGACCAGCACATCAGGTGTGACCCAATGCAAGGCAAAGCTACTCATGATGCCATCAGTACAACTTTCAGGTAAGGGCAATGCGGTCATATCGGCAAGAATAGGTCGTAACTGCCATTCGCTTGCTTCACATGGCGCAAAAAAGTGACGATACGTTTCACATTTGGTTTGCCAATGGGTGAGCATCGCAGCCGCCCTATCCACACCAATCAGCTCATCGAACATAGGCGTGAGTGAGTTTACACCGGTTATATGGCGATTAGATTGCTGCTGCAATACGGCCACACTAAGCTTACCCGTACCACAGCCCACATCGAGCCATCGTCCACCAAATTTTGCCGTCTTGGCAATTTGCTCAGCCAATAATAACGCTGCCGCCGACTGAATCGGGGTGGCCGTATCGTATTGTGCAGCTTGCTGATCAAAATTGGGCGTTTTAACGAGGGTGGCAGGCATAACAAGTTAGGTAATCACAAAAGTGGCTCATTCTAACACATTCCCTTGCTATAGGTGTTTATGGTTATTTGGTCTAAATCGTCATGTTCCTTATTATCAATAGCCATCAACTAACAACGATTTATTCTACTAGCGATAGCAACCTTTTGAATCTAATCATATATTTTATTACCGATAGCGGTAGACTTCGTTTTTAGGCTTTTAGCGCAATTTTGCTGAAATGTCATCGATGTATGTGCATTTTGGTGGTATCATAGCGCATTTTCTATTGATAGCACGTCAGGCGCCGATGACGAGCCTCCTTATCGATATAACCTAATTTCATTCATTAGGTGTAGACTCGCATCATTTTTTCCTATGTCATAGCGCCTAATGAGAAAGGCAATTTTCCATGATTTTAGCTCTTGAAAGTGTGTTCGAGCAGTGCTCGGTGGCACTTCTAACGCTCGATGGTCAAGTCATCGCTGAACATACCTTGCCAGGCAATCGGCTCCAAACTCAGCAAATTTTACCCATGATTGCGGATATCCTGTCGCAAGCACAGCGACAATTCGCTGACCTTAGCGCCATCGCATTTAATCGAGGCCCGGGGGCATTTAGTGGGATTCGTATCAATACTGCCGTGGCACAAGCATTGGCCTTTGCGCATGATTTACCCTGTTTGCCGGTTTCAAGCCTACAAGCAGTGGCACAGCTTGCCTGGCAAACGGATGGCTTAAATCATGTTTATGCGGTACTTGATGCGCGCATGAATCAGGTCTATCTTGGCGAATTTGCCTTGGTTGATGACACGATGCAGTTGGTTGGTCAAGAGCAGCTAGTCGATTATGACAGTGTCACGGCTAACGCATGGCCATTGGTCGGCAATGGGGCAACTTTGGTCAGCGCCCAATCCGAACAATTGTCGCTTTCTGATAGAATACCTAACGCGGTGATTATCGGACAACTGGGCGCTCATCTACTGGCAACGGGGCAAGCGGTTCCGGCAGAGCAAGCCCTACCCGTTTATCTGCGCCATAATGCTTGGAAAACGTTAGCTGAACAAAAAGTTACCAATAAATAGCGACGGCAAACCATTTACACAATATCTAACTGTATAGCTATGAGTTAGGCATTAAGTTTGGTTAAGCTTTATATAATCTAAAAAAACTACAATCTGTCATCAGCATTTAATTGTCACTGGAACTCGTATGGACATACTGTTACTCATCAAAGCGATTATCATGGGGGTGGTCGAAGGTATCACCGAATTTTTACCCATTTCAAGTACGGGCTACTTGATTCTGACCCAAGACATTATTAAGTTTTGGACACCGGAAAAGGCCGATTTGTTCATTGTATTTATTCAGCTCGGTGCGATTTTGGCCGTGATTTATGAGTATTGGGGTCGGTTATGGCGTGCATTGATGGGTTTGATAACGGGTAAAGATGCAGAGCGCCAAAACCCTCGACAACTTGGTATTTCGTTAATCGTATCAACCATTCCGATTATGGCGATTGGTCTAACCTTTGGTGATGCCCTAAAAGAAATGCTATTCCACCCTGTGACCGTGGCTGTGATGCTGATCGTTGGTGGTTTGATGATTTTTTGGGCAGAGCGTCGTCAGCATGTGGTCAAATTTGCTGAAGCAGAAGATATTGATATGATGACCGCAATCAAAATCGGTTTGATTCAATGTCTTGCCTTGATTCCTGGTACATCGCGCTCAGGCTCTACGATTATTGGCTCGCTATTCTTAGGTGTATCACGTAAGGCGTCAGCCGAATACTCATTTTTCTTAGGTATTCCAGTATTGGTCGGTGCCGGTCTATTAGATATGGTGAAACATCACAATGTATTGACCAGTAGCCAAGATTGGCTTGTGCTTGCTGTCGGTACGGTGACATCATTTATCATCGCCATGATTTTCATTCGTTGGTTGGTCGCTTGGGTGAGTAACCGTGACTTTACCATCTTTGCTTGGTTGCGTATCATCACGGGTATTATGGTATTGGTGGCCGCACAATTTGGCTATATTGGTATTGCGTCTTAACATTGCCTCATGATTATGTATCTGTATCATGCTGCGACTAGTCCCATTGACCCTATGCCGCTGCTCACCGAGTTAGCCGCATTGGGCGTGGTTGCACAGCTGGTCATAGTGAATGAAAAAATCGGCCAAAAATGGCTAAAACGCGCTGAAGCGGGTAGCTTATTACTTGATGATAAAGGGCAGCTTTCTTTACTGGCGCATACCGATAGCGGTGCGGTGAAAGTCAGCCCAAACTGGCTTGCCGAGCAGCAGCGCGTGGTCAAAGCTGGCAAAAAATCTGAACTATTGCTAAAAGCCGCCAAACCACAGGCCGGTATGCACATCATTGATGCCACGGCAGGGTTTGGCCATGATAGCTTGATTTTGGCGAGTAGCGGTGCAAGTGTCACCCTGATTGAAGCTGAGCCTGTCATGTACATGCTACTGCAACATGAACTCATACAGATGGCACAGCAGCCAAACTGGCAAAAACTGATTAGCCGATTAAGCTTACAGTTTGGTGATGCCGCGCAAGTTTTGCCCACTTTACCCAAAGCCGACCGCGTTTATCTTGACCCGATGTTTCCACAAGATAGCTACAAAGCCGCTGTGGGAAAAACCATGCAGGCGTTACATCTCATCGCCAAACCACCCACACTAGAACAAGAAGTGACGTTATTAACCCGCGCCAAACAGCAACTATTGCCTGATGGCAAAGTTATAGTAAAACGCCCACTACGCGCGCCCTATCTAGCATTGATGACACCTGATGATAGCGTGAGCAATGATTTAGTCCGCTTTGATAGTTATTTTGCTTAGCGTGTTTAAATCCGCTATTTCTAACGTATAGTCAAATAAAAAAACCGTTTGCTGATGCCAAACGGTTTTTTTATGCATGTGAAAAGCTATTTACTGCTATATAAGCAATTATTGACCCACACGCGCATTACCCACATTACCCGTTGCGTCATCATCGGCACGTGGTGCATTCGGTGAAGCAGGCTCATTATCAATCACTTGGTCATTTTCACTGATTTTATCCATACCTGAGTTATCAACTGCACCTTCTAATGCCTCGGTATTAGTGTCTGCGGTACCGCTCGCCATGCCGGTATCAGCCGATACACTGGCGGCAACGTCTGGACCTGCATCTAACGCTGCGGTATTTTCATTGACGACTGCTGCGTTACCTTGGTCATCCGCCGGTGCAGCTGACATAGGTGCCGCCGTCGCTTCCGCCGCTGAAGCCGCATTGGCATTGGTATTTTCGTCGTCACTTTTTTTACTACAAGCGGTTAATGCCACCGCCATTGACAATACGAGGGTAGCAGCGAATTTGGGCAGGTGGCTTGATTGAAGTTGCATTGGGGTTCCTCTATTAGATTTTGCCGTGGCATTGTTTGTATTTGAGTCCAGAACCGCATGGGCAAGGCGCATTACGACTAATGGCTAAGTTAGCATACGGATTTTCGTCCGTGTCATCCGCGCTCGCGTTCTCAGTTGGATGGGCTGCCGTCGGGCTAGAAATAAAGTTATAGCTGACTGAGCCGCCTCGCTGCGCTGATTGGTTGCGTAATGCCGTATCAGGGTCTTCACTAAATTCGCCCGTAATACCATTTAGCTCTTGATGTTCAAAGTGTAGTCGTTGCATCATTTCGGCTTGCTCGCGTTGTTGACGTTCAAGCTCTGCCATTTCCTCTGGGGTTGGAATATGCATACGTGATAGGTCTTGTACCGTTTCAGACTTAATCGCGCCTAGCATACTTTGAAATAGGCTAAATGACTCTGACTTATATTCTTGTTCTGGATTTTTTTGTGCATAGCCACGCAGATGGATACCTTTACGCAACTGGTCCATCTGATTAAGATGCTCTTTCCAATGCTTGTCTAAGCTTTGTAGCATAAAGTGACGCTCAAGCTGGGCGGCATTTTGCTCCCCCATTTGCTCACGGCGTGCGCGGTAGTTCAAAATTGCCGCGCTGATGATTTTTTCGCGTAAGCCTTCTTCATCTAGACGGCGGTCTGCATCAAGCCAGTCATTGATTGGCATGCTGATACGAAACTCGTCTTCAAGCTCGTCTTCTAAGCCGTCAATATCCCATTGGTCATCAATCGAGCCTGGCGGCACAAACTGGTCAATCAAGGCGTTGTACACATCGTAATGCATGGCTTCAATCGCGGTTTGCAAATCGCCTTCGGCCAATAGTTCATCACGTTGCTTATAGATAACCTTACGTTGTTCGTTGGCCACGTCATCGTATTTGAGTAGGTTTTTACGGGCGTCAAAGTCGCGGTTTTCGACCTTGCTTTGGGCGTTTTCAATCGAGCGCGATACCATTTTGTGTTCGATGGCTTCATCTTCTTTTAAGCCCATCGCACGCATCATATTGACCACACGGTCACCCGCGAAAATTCGCATCAAGTCATCTTCTAACGATAAAAAGAAACGCGACTCACCCGGGTCACCTTGACGACCGGCACGACCGCGCAACTGGTTATCGATACGGCGTGATTCGTGACGCTCCGAACCGATAATATGTAGGCCACCAGCTTCTAGAACTTGTTGGTTTTTGATTTGCCAAGCGGCTTTGGCTTGTTCGCGCATTTCGACACTTACTTCGCCAAGCTTAGCGAGTTCAGCTTGCCAGTTACCACCCAAGATGATATCGGTACCACGACCCGCCATGTTGGTCGCGATGGTCACCGCGCCCGGGCTACCCGCTTGGGCAATGATATCGGCTTCGCGTTCGTGCTGTTTGGCGTTTAGTACATTGTGCGCAATGCCTTCTTCGGTCATCAATTGTGACAGCACTTCACTGGCTTCAATGGTCGCTGTACCGACCAGTACCGGTGCATTTTTTTCTTGGATACGTTTAATTTCGCGAATAATACCTTTGTACTTGCCCATTTTGGTCAAGAAAATTTGGTCATCCAAGTCGATACGCTGAATGGGTTTATGGGTCGGAATAACGACCACATCCAAATCATAAGTTTGTTTAAACTCGGCCGCTTCGGTGTCCGCCGTACCTGTCATACCTGATAACTTGTCATATAGACGGAAGTAATTTTGGAAGGTGGTGGTCGCTAAGGTCTGGTTTTCGGCTTGGATTTCGACGTTTTCTTTGGCCTCAACGGCTTGGTGCAAACCCTCTGACCAACGACGACCCGGCATGGTACGACCGGTATTTTCATCAACGATAATCACCTCGCCCTCGTGGACGATGTAGTGAATATTTTTGATAAATAAATGGTGCGCGCGAATGGCGGCTTGGACGTGGGCTAGTAGCGGTAGTCGGGCTGGGCTATATAGGCTTTCGTTTTCGCCCAATTCGCCTTTTTCGACCAAGAACTGTTCGATTTTTTCGTAACCTTTTTCACTGATTTCGACTTGGCGATTTTTTTCATCAATCCAAAAGTCGTTTTCGCGGTTATCCCGGTTACCTTCTTCAGTTTCAGAACGCTTTAAGCGCGGAATAATGGTGTCAATCAGTTGGTACATTGCGGCTGAGTCTTCCGCCTGACCTGAGATAATCAGCGGGGTACGCGCTTCATCAATCAAAATCGAGTCGATTTCGTCAATAATACAGTAATTTAGGCCGCGTTGTTTTTTCTCTTGTAGGCTAAATACCATGTTATCGCGTAAATAGTCAAAGCCGTATTCGTTGTTGGTACCGTAAGTAATATCGGCAGCATAAGCAGCGAACTTACTCATCGGGTCTTGTTGGGCATAGATGACGCCCACCGTTAAACCCAAGAACTCAAATAGCGGACGGTTCAGCTCAGCATCACGCTGTGCCAAGTAATCATTGACGGTAACAACGTGCACGCCCTTACCACTGATGGCATTGAGGTAAATCGCCAAAGTCGCCATCAAGGTTTTACCCTCACCGGTACGCATCTCGGCAATTTTGCCCTCGTGCAAGGTGATACCACCAATTAGCTGCACATCATAGTGACGCATACCTAAGACACGTAATGACGCTTCACGACACACGGCAAATGCTTCGGGCAATAATGCATCTAGGCTTGTACCACTCTCATAGCGCTGTTTGAAATCGGCGGTCTTTTGCTTTAGCTCATCATCACTGAGTGGTTGGATACTCGGTTCTAAGGCATTAACCTTATCAACCAGCTTGTGCATACGTTTGAGCTCTCGGTCATTTTTACTGCCGATTACCTTGCCTAACATTTTGCCTAACATTATGGAAAATCCTAAAATCGAAAAAGTTATTTTGCTATATTTAATAGACTGATTTTTAAACAGGCTCTATTGAACATTCGTTTTTGTTATCAAAAAGGTCTTACATCGCCCGCTTTTCAAAGAAAAACCGCCGATTGATAGTCACGCTATCAATCAAGTTTTTGATGAAGAAAAGCCAGATTTAGCCATTTTTGACACAAAAACTGACGATATTTTATAAATAAACCACCATGATGAATGGCGTAATGAATGTTCAATAGCGCCTAAACTGCATATCAATAAAATCTTGCTATTATATATGGGTTCGGCTTTTTTGGATACAAGGTTCTGTCATGCGAGATATCACATTCGCGTAAGCTTATCGTTAGTTAGTTGACGTTTGGCCATACGCCTCGCATTGTAAATCACGTAAATTTTCATCAACCAAGTCAGCGAGCATCGGCTGTCCTTTGGCATTGACTTTGAACAAGGCATAACGCGCGCGCTGATAACAATCGGCCAATCCTTCAGCAAACATAAAGCTATTCGCGGCCGGGTATAACGCTTCACGATATTGATTCGGGTTTTTTAACACCAACGGACGCGCGTTAGCGGCTTCAGCGGGGGTGAGTTCACCTTTGTTCAATACCGTTTTGGTGACTTTGCGCTGCGGGTCTAGCACAACCCACGCCTTGATATCGCCACGCGCTTTGAGCAAATCTGGCTGCCAATCGGATGTGTTTTGCGTATTTATATTATCTGTATCAGCCTCATTAGGCGCTGATAAATACAACTCATAACCGAGCGTCATATAATCACCCTGAATCAGCGAGCGCGGGTCAACGGGCTGTAGCTGAATATACATAGGTTCACTGTTGGCCAAATGTCGCTCATTGTTAATAATCATCGTGACAAATACCGCAATCGCCGTCAAAGCTAATACCAGTGGTATCCAACTGATAAGTCCTAATTGCGTCTTAGACGGGTTTTTATCAAATTGCGGTTGCATGGTTTTCATCCTTATCGGTTGAGGGCGTGTTGTCAGACGATTTTGGCAATAACCCCTCACCGCCACCTTTATGAACTAACGTGTTTAATAACCAAGCCAACAGCAAAAACGCCAATCCCGAGCCAAAGATAGTGAGGCTTTTAGTCAAAAATTCCACATCCAAGCGGTAATACAACTGCCATAAATACCCTATTAGCGCCAATACAAACGCGCCATATAACAGCTTATCTTGTCGCCGCAAAGCAAACCCGAGTCCCAATAACAAAATAAACAACTCATGGTAACCCAACACAGCCAACATCAAGGCAAAGCCTATCCATAATAACTGCACTGGTAGCTTCAACTGTGGACGCAGCGCATAATAAAATACCCCACCCAACCACAGCACAAACCCCAATAAATGCCAACTGCTTAATGGCGTCAACCAATTAACCAATAGACGACTCATCTCAAAGTCTAGCCACTTACCAGAACGCAAGGCCACTGATATACCGATAACCACAATAGCCATCAGCCAAATCGCGCGCCGATATTGCCATACCACAGGTTTTAACAACAAAAATATCAGCGATAAAAACAGCCAATCCACCACGGCCAATGCGCCAAATACTAGATTATCATAGCCGTCAACTTCAATAAATAAATACCCACAGATGACCATATAACTTGCGATTAACTCTAGCAGCATCAAGACCCAATGCGGGCGTATACTCAGCACCAATGCCGTACAGATGAGTTGGGCAAATACAACCATCAACAAACTTGACGTTTCAACCCCTAAATGGACAATCATTGCGGTTTGACCACACACGAGCAAGCAATAAGCCAAATAACGCATAAAGTCATGTAACGGTTTTCGCAGTAGTAGCAGACTCACGGCAAATAATATTGCGCCAATAATCATGGATGCCGTACCCCAAACCGACAAAAACATGGCCGAAAAAAACAGCCCTGCCATCCATGCCCCGAGTGCCAATGGCACCTGGTGAAAGCGCCCTTTGGGAAATAGTCGAATAATCAAACGTGCAATCAGCGCAAACCATATCAATACCAGTATTCCCAGTACAAAATAGGATGATGTACCGTAAAACGGCAACTGCATCCATAGCGCAACAAACAAACTTCCCCCCAATCCACTTACCATCAAACTGGTGGCTATCGATTGCTGCTGCCGATAAAACTGCCAAATCGCATATAACGGTAAGGCAAGCGCTGATACGGCAAATACCCCTGCCATGACCTGATTGGGTATTGTGTCCTCAAGATAACTATAGCTATGTCCCTCAATCCTTGCATCGAACCCAAACACGCTCGCCACTGATAACGCCGTGATAGCGACAATAAACACGTACTTTAACGCCGGATAATAACGCTGTGCCAACCAAAACTGTAACAATAACAGCGCATTAATAGATACAATGGTGAGTAAATCAGACGCTTGATAAGGGGTTTGCTCAAAAAACAAATACAGTGCCAACTGACTGATCACACACCAAAGTACGAACACGCCAATGTTGCGCCGATATAGCCAGCCGACCAACAACACCGACCAAATCGCAAACAACCAAAAACTATCCGCACCCGTTTGATAAATCTGCCCAATCACCGCAAGACTTAGCCCAATCATCAAACCCGCCACCATATGGATGACACTTCGCACCGTAGGTGACCAACGTGGTAACAGACTTAGAATTGCCGTTAGCAGTAATAGCGCTTGCGGTATCATCAGACGAATCGATTTGTCCAACCAAAACCAATTCGCTGCGATAAAATACAAGCCACTGACCGCTATCAGTGCAACCCCCAAAATAGCCAAATGCTGAATAAATTTGGCTTGATTTAGCCCAAAATCGAGTGGCTGTTTAACGCTCAGTGATTGTACGGACAATGGCAATAGCGGTGGCGGTGGTGATACAGATTTGGGTATCAGTGACATAAACAGACCTTATCTAAAATCGTTTAATTTATCGTAAGTATCATCATTCTTATAACTTGCATGAACGCAAACGCACGTTAATGACGCATTTTATAAACATTGTCTTAAAACCGCGGAAGCGTCAAGTATTTTCAAACACTATTTGGTAGCTATAACCCATTATGATGTAGGACGACATTTGGGAGGATACGGTTGGCTAGTCTTATGTTAACCTCGAATTAGCATCTATCCTGCGCAATCCGCTACAATAGCCAGCATTTCGTTGCCCCCTTTAATCCTTTATGCTTGTATCGAGAAACTGTTGGGTAAAGTTAGTCAGCTGCGTTTGATTGTTGTCTATAACGACACCATATTTTGTCAGATACACATGATTCTTAAAGCCGTTTGTTAGCCAGTTAAGGTATTTTTATGTCAAATCACGTTTCTTCTGTGCCGCATTTAGACGACCATACGCCCATGATGCAGCAATATTTGACCTTAAAGGCCGACTATCCACATGCCCTGTTGCTATATCGGATGGGCGATTTTTATGAGTTGTTTTTTGACGATGCTAAAAAAGCATCTGACATATTGGGCATTACCCTCACCCGTCGTGGTACTGACAAACAGGGTAATATCATTGCCATGGCGGGCGTACCTTTTCACTCAGCCGATGGCTATATCGCGCGATTGATTAATGCGGGTCAAACGGTGGTCATCTGCGAGCAAGTCGAGGAAGATAAAGACCCTGCCGCTGATAAACCAACCATCCCACCCACCAATCAATTAGACAAGAAAAAAGCCGCCAAGCCTGCTGCCAAACTGATGCAGCGCAAAGTAGTACGTACCTTGACCGCAGGCACGCTGACCGATGATAGCCTAATTACGCAAGGACAAACCCCAACGGTGGTAGCGCTTAGCTTTGCCAAAAGCCAACTGCATGTCGGTTTGGCACAGCTTGACTTGGCACAAGGCACCGTACGTATCACTGAGCTACAGTGCGACAGTATCGAACAATTGCAAAGCGAACTTGCCAATGTGCTTGCCCGATTTGACCCCAGCGAAGTGCTGATTGATGAACAACTTAGCGAAACGTGGCTACACTTTTTGCAAGATTGCTTAAACCATAAGCCGATGATGCCACAAGCGCATAGCTACTTTTTGCCTGCCAATGCCACGGAACATTTGACCCAGCATCTACAAGTCAGCACGCTATCTGGCTTTGGGATTGATGACAAACCACAAGCCACGATTGCCGCCTCTGTGGTGCTGCATTATGGCAAACAAACCCAGCAAACCGATTTACGCCATATTCGCCATCTCAGTGTCGAACATCATGGGGATTTTTTACAGCTTGATACCATCAGTCAGCAAAACCTTGAGATTTTTAAACCGGTACTCAGTTCTGGCATTTCGCTATTGTCAGTGATTGACCAATGCCAAACCGCCATGGGAAAACGTGCCTTGGTGCATCATCTGCATCGTCCGTTGCTCAATACCACTATGATTAATCGGCGCTTAGACGCGGTCGAACAGCTCAAGACATTACCGACCGAAAACTTTGCGTTATTGAATCAGACCTTGGGCGAAATTGCCGATATTGAGCGGATTGGCGGCCGTATTGGATTGGGCTCAGCCAAACCAACGGATTTGCTCAAACTACGTCTTAGCCTTCAACACGCCTTGACCTTATCGCAGCAACTCCAGCAGTGGTTGCAAGTCGCGGACGTACAGCAGTTGAGTGCCGATACACCGTTATTGGCGATGCTTGCCAGCCAATTACCAGATATCACCGAGCAAGATAGCTTTGCCCAAACCCACGCCCTACTTGCGCAAGCCATTGTCGATGAGCCACCCGCGCATATTCGTGATGGCGGCATGATTAAACCGGGCTACGACCCTGAGCTCGACCACTTACAGCACTTACATAGTAATATTGAGCAAACCCTTGAGAACTTAGCCAACCAAGAACGTGAGCGCAATAACTTGCCGCAGCTTAAAGTCGGGTTCAACAAAGTTAGTGGTTTTTACTTTGAATTAAGCGCGCTACAAGCCAAAAATGCCCCTGAACATTTTAGCCGCCGTCAAACCCTTAAAAATGCCGAGCGCTTTATCACCCCAGAACTCAAAACCTTGGAAGAGTCTTACCTATCCGCACAAGGGCAAGCCTTAACCCTAGAAAAACGTCTGTATGAGAATTTGTTACAACAGCTCAACTCGCAACTTCCTGCGCTGCAACGTTTGGCCAAAGCCATTGGTTATTTGGATGTGCTGACCAACTGGGTGCGCTTAGTACAACGTCATGGTGGTGACTGGTGTCGTCCATTATTTTCTAATGATGGTACAGCCAGTCTAAATATCGTGGCGGGTCGGCATATCGTGGTCGAAGCCGGTCAGCAGCGCCAACGCTTGGGACAAGGACAGAGCACCAATGCGACTACCTTAGAGCCTTTTGTGGCTAATGATTGTATGCTAGGTACACCGAGTCAGCCTGAGCGACTGATGCTGATTACCGGCCCGAATATGGGCGGTAAATCCACCTATATGCGCCAAACTGCGCTGATTGTGTTATTGGCGTGTTGTGGTGCCTTTGTACCTGCCAAAGCAGCGACCTTAGGACGAATTGAACGGATTTTTACCCGAATTGGCTCAGCCGATGACTTAGCCAGTGGCAAATCCACCTTTATGGTCGAGATGATCGAAACCGCCAATATCATGAACCAAGCCAATGCCAACTCACTGGTATTGATGGATGAGGTTGGTCGCGGTACCAGTACCCAAGACGGCTTAGCGATTGCGCATGCCTGTGTCAATTATTTGACGGATAAAGTGGGCTGTTTGACCTTGTTTGCGACCCATTATTTTGAGTTGACCGAACTGGCTGAAGAACACCCGATGATGTTTAATCAGCACTTGGTGACCCAAGAGATTAACGGCCAGTTGCTACTGCTGCACAAAATCGCCAAAGGCTCGACCCATCGCAGCTTTGGTCTACACGTTGCCAAGATGGCCGGTGTGCCGGATATAATTTTACAGCAAGCACAACAGTATCTTGATAGCGCACAATCTGAAGATAAACTCGATACACCGAAAACCGCGAAATCTGTCATACAAACCAGTCACTATCAAGACGATGCGGATAAAGTAAATGACCAAATGGATTTAGACTTACATAGTCCACATACCGACTATAATGCTGCGATTGCTCACCATACGCCTGAGCCCAATCCAGCATTAGAACAGTTGACTGAAATAAACCCTGATGAACTGACGCCTAAGCAAGCGTTAGAATTTATTTATTCGCTAAAAGAATTGTTAAATCAGCCCTAAGCGTTTAGAATAATCAGTTAAATATGGCATTTGTTTTGACATTTGCCAATTAGGGCTTGCCCCTGATATAAGGGCATTAACTTGTAGAAAAAAAGGTAGCCATCGCCATGACTTTTGTTGTTACTGATAACTGTATCCGCTGTAAATATACTGACTGTGTCGAAGTCTGTCCTGTCGATTGTTTTTATGAAGGCCCAAATTTTTTGGTGATTCACCCTGATGAGTGTATCGACTGTGCGTTGTGCGAGCCTGAATGTCCGGCCAATGCGATTTTTAGTGAAGATGAAGTACCAAAAGGCCAAGAAAACTTTATTCAGTTAAATGCTGAATTGGCTGAAGTTTGGCCAAACATCACTGAGATGAAAGACCACCTACCAGATGCTAAAGAGTGGGATGGTAAGCCAAATAAACTACAATATTTGGAAAAATAATCTCGCCGTTTTGAATCGATAGTGCTGTTTTATGTCATATTTTGATCAGTAACAGCGAGTAAAAAACCCACCATGCTTTGGTGGGTTTTTATTAAATCACGTTATCAGCTTAAGCTTTAACCGCATCGCCCCATAGCGGTACAACGGTTTGCATCAATGGTTTTAGCATCTTCACATTACAAGCGAAGATAGAGCCTGTTTGCATTGCGTTGTGCGCACCACTAGCATCAACTACCACACCACGCGCTTCAGATACAATCAACTCACCGGCACAGATGTCCCATGGTTTGATTGACATTTCAAAGTAACCATCAAAACGACCAGCGGCAACATACGCCAAATCTAATGCCGCTGAACCAACACGGCGCACTTGACCGCCTTGCTCACAAATCGCTTGTAAGGTCGCAAAATGCTCTTTGGCATACGATACTTTGCCTTCAGCGCGGTTACGCTCTAGTGGATGCCCTGTGGTGAAGAAGCCACCATCAATGGTTTTGTGTTCACTGACGTTGATACGACGTTGGTTTAGGCGTGCGCCTTTACCACGACTGGCTGAGAACATCTCATCACGCACTGGGTCATAGATGACGCCATGTTGGGTCACGCCTTTGTGCTGAATACCAATCGATACACAAAAATGCGGTAAACCGTGGATAAAGTTATGCGTACCATCTAGTGGATCAATGATCCAACACCAGTCTTTGTCGTTGCCCTTGCCTTCTTGTAAGCCAAACTCTTCACCCAAGAATGAATGCGTCGGATAGCTTTCTTTTAACATAGCAATTAACAATTCTTCGCTATAGCGGTCGATTTGGGTAACCAAGCCATCCAAGCCTTTACTCTCGATGCTCATCTCGATTTTGTGGCGGTTTTGGTGTGCGTTTAAAATTTCTTGACCTACTTTTTGGGCAGCACGCGCTGCCATCACGACCATCGGTTCCATAATTGACCTTTTAACGATTGATATAAATGACGGGTTAAACCAGTAAGGGTTGAATCTGTGCCACCACACCGGCCACATCTAGCCCACAGTGCGCTAATTGCTGTTCATGACTGGCATGCGGGATAAAGACGTCGGCAATGCCGATATTTAGCACCCTGGGTGACGCGATTTGGCGCTTAGCAGCTTGTGCCAATAAGTACTCATTGACCGCACTACCGGCACCGCCCATCAGTTGGTGTTCCTCTAGGGTGACAATTTGATAGCCGTTAGCCAACAGACTATCAAGCAAGGCAACATCCAGCGGTTTAGCGAACCGCATATTATAAACTGAAAATGCGGTTTGCGGGTATTGTTTTGCCAAAATTTCGCACGCCTTCAGTGCGGTGTTGGTCATCGTACCAAAACCGAGCAACGCCATCGGGGTATTTTTCGCGTCTTTATCCGCTTGATTGGCATTAAAGCTTTGCTCAAAGACGGCTTTACCAATCGGGTACGGCTCAGCGTTTTTGTCGATATCAACACCGATACCGGCACCGCGTGGATAACGCACCGCAGTGACACCTGGATATTCATAGCAAGTGTTCAGCAAGTTATAACACTCGTTTTCGTCTTTTGGTGTGGCGATGACCATATTCGGCACGGTGCGCATAAAGGCAATGTCAAACACGCCCGCATGGGTAGCGCCATCTTCACCAACTAGACCTGCACGGTCAATCGCGAACATCACATCTAAGTTTTGTAACGCAACATCATGAATCAGTTGGTCATAGCCGCGTTGCAAGAAAGTCGAGTAAATCGCCACAATGGGCTTCACGCCTTGGGTCGCCATACCCGCGGCTAAGGTCACGGCATGTTGCTCCGCAATCGCTACATCAAAATACTGCTTCGGAAAACGTTGGGCGAATTCAACCATGCCCGAGCCTTCGGCCATCGCCGGGGTGACGGCCATCAAATTTTTATCAGTTGCCGCTTTGTCGCAGATAAACTCACCAAAGATTTGCGAGTATTTTTTGGCGGGTTTTTTAGAAGGTTCGCTCGTTTGTTTCGTATTCATAACCGCTGTGCTAGCGGCCACTTTAGCAATTGCATGATACGTAATCGGGTCACTTTCGGCCGGCAAAAATCCCTTACCCTTGGTGGTATGCACATGGACCAGCACCGCACCTTTTAGCTGTTTGACGCGCTCAAATACTTGCACCAATTTGTTGATATCATGACCATCGAATGGACCAAAGTACTGAAAACCAATCGCTTTGAACAGATTTTCAGGGAAAATATCATCTGCCAATTTGACCGCGATTTTTTCTGGTAGGCTTTCAATCAGCGAAGGCGTCACCGGCAACTCGCCATTTGACAGGCGTTCTAGGACTTTTTCAGCGATTTTCTCAGGGATCTTAATCGACCAATCACTAATGGCTTCATTGGCCATGTGTAGGTAATGACGAATGCGTCGGTCATCACTACTGATACTGCGCTTGGTGATGATAGGCTTACCGTCTTTGTCGATATCGACGGCGAGGCCGCGCTTCCATAAGGTCGCAAGATGCTTAGAAAAGCCGCCGGTGGCCTGTGAAATCGACATATCATTGTCGTTTAATACCACAAGCAAATCCGCGTTTTGTTGTACCGCATCATTCATGGCCTCAAATGCCATACCACCGGTCATCGCACCATCACCGACCACGGCGACGGCTTTATGTGGCTTACCTTGATAACGCATCGCCAACGACATACCCAAAGCTGCAGAAATCGCCGTTGACGAATGTCCGACACCAAACGTATCAAACACCGATTCACCGCGCTCAGGAAAAGCGGTCAAGCCGTCTTTGCTTCGAATACTGGTCAAGCGCTCACGACGACCTGTCAAAATCTTATGCGGATAAGCTTGGTGACCCACGTCCCATACGAGCTGATCATCAGGGGTATTAAAAATAGTATGTAGCGCAATCGTGAGCTCAACCACGCCCAAATTCGCCCCAAAATGGCCACCACTAACCGCGGTTGAATACAGCAAAAACTCACGTAATTCATCCACCAACTGCGGTAATTGCGCCCGATTTAAGCGTTTTAAATCATCTGGGCTGTCGATACCGTCAAGGAGTGGTGTGACCGGTCGCGTGGTCGGCAATTCACTAAATTGCTTTTGCGCAGAAGCGGCGGCAGTTTTTTGGGTTTTTGCTATCATGATGGCTAAACTTCGGCTCGTTATCGTTATACTAAAACAGTTGCTTATTCAATGGCTTAATAGAGTCGCTACGATAATAGATTAGCAATGAAATACCAAGCTTGTCATCGGTCTTGGCAAATCAGCAATTACTATGCGTCGCTGTGTGTGGCATAATAGCATTTTTTTGCTAAGCACACACGCACCGACTATTAACTGATAGATTTTTTCATTACGTTTTTGTTGCAAAATCTTACGCAATGAGTGACTTGATAATTTTTTATGACTAACTAGACTTAATACTGTTGAAATTTTTAAAAATACCATAATTATGTGAAGATTATCTAATTATTATTTTGCGTAATCATCTGTCAAAAAATCTGTTAATTGACTAAAATAACTAGCCTGCACCGCGTGCTAAGCAAACAAACTCTGATGTATTGGAGCGATTCGTGTCATATCACTTTATTACCAAAGCCAAACTGCCTACCGTCCATGGAATGTTTGATATCCATATTTTTGAGAATGACGAACAACAAGAGCACGTATTGTTAACCGTTGGCTTGCTTACCACTGACCCTGAGCAAGTGCCACTGGTACGGATTCATTCTGAGTGCTTGACCGGTGATGCGTTTAGCTCACTGAAGTGCGATTGTGGCCCACAGCTGAATGCGACCATGCAGATGATACAACAGGCCGGTTGTGGGGCGATTTTGTACTTACGTCAAGAAGGTCGTGGCATTGGCTTAACCAATAAAATCCGCGCCTATGCGTTGCAAGATCAAGGCCATGACACGCTTGAGGCCAATTTAATGCTCGGCTTGCCTGCCGATGCGCGCACTTATGAAATGTGTAAACCCATGCTTGAACATGTTGGGGTAAGTAAGGTTAAATTAATTACCAACAACCCTAACAAAATCAACTATCTGACTGATTTAGGGATTGAAGTCGTTGAGCGTGTACCGTTATTGGTGGGTGTCAATGAATACAATAGTGAATACCTTCAGACCAAAAAAGACAAAATGGGGCATCTCATCACCGAAGTCGCACCCGTTATTCATGAGCAATAAAAAAAGCTGATAGGAAACTATCAGCTTTTTCTCGATACGTGCTTACCAATTAAAATAAGCTAATGCCTAATGCGCTTAGCATCATTCGCGTTCCTACCACACATAACAGGGCGCCAAATCCACGCTTTAACGTGCTTGCCGGTAATTGGTGCGCCAATTTAGCACCGAATTTGGCGAAGATATAACTCATCACCGAAATACACAGGAATGCAGTGATATGCACAAAACCAATTGCATCCGGTGGCAAGCCTTGGACATCTTTACCAAAGAACATAAACCCTAGCGCCCCTGCAATCGCAATCGGCAAGCCACATGCGGCTGAAGTGCCGACCGCTTGTTGCATAGTCAAACCAAATCGGCTTAAAAACGGCACGGTAAAGCTACCACCGCCAATCCCAAAAATCGCCGATGCTGCGCCAATCAACCCACCAACACCAAACTGTACCGGTGGCGCAGGTAACTGACCTTGGGTCGGTGCATCCGATTTTTTGGCCAGTAGCATTTTGATACCCATAAATAGCGCCATGCCCGCAATCAAGAACATCAGCACTTTGCCGTTTAGCATATCAGCAATATACGCACCCGCAACGCTACCGAGCACCAAGCCGCCTGACATATTGCGCCACACATCCCAACGCACGCCACCACGCTTATTATGCGAGCGTAACGAGCTGATTGACGTGACCACAATGGTCGCAAGCGATGTACCAATCGCCAAATGGGTAATCACCTCAGGCGAGTAGCCATATGCGTGAAAAATCGCCATCAATATCGGTACAATGACTAATCCGCCACCGACACCAAACAACCCTGCCATCGTTC